>CALSAT010000116.1:0-9647 GCA_943372905.1 Bacteroides fragilis
TGAGTAGCAGCTTTTTCATAATTTAATTTTTTCTGAGTAATCAGTTTTGTTCCTTCTGGTTATGACAAAGCATTGTTGCATTGTGCTACATCAAACAATTCGTTTATAACTGAAACATGAATATTGGCTGCTGAAGCATGATTTATAAAGTTGTAGTAAAAAACAGGTGACGAACATCAGTCTTAGGCCATCGTAATACGAACAGTTGTTTTAAGAATGGCAACTTTGGCTTCATTTACAGTGCAATGATATTTTTATACCGTTTGTAATCAGATATTTCCGCGAAAACAAATTTTTCACCAACAAACAGCAATCAGCGCTTCCTGTTTGTCTCCTAATTACAGTTATCACACATGAAACACTTCCTAACCGGCGTAAAGTATTTTAAGGACAGCCCCATTAGCTATGAAACGGGATATATATTTACGCATACTATTCATACCTCTGCTTGGAGTGTTTCTCCCGGTCATCTCCGGGTTGATATACTATCGTGACCATACCACAACTGAATTACTGGCTGCCAATGCTTTTTTTATACTTACCTCTTTTACCATTTGGGTGGGCAGCCATTGGATGCACAGGAGATTCCGGATGCTATTTCCGGCGGAAGCCAATCCTTTTATCAAAATAGTTACGGTTTGTGCTGCATCTTCCCTCTATGGTGCAAGTATCGGCGGGTTTTCATTTTTAGCCTGGGAAAAAATTGCCAACAGGGTATTTTCTCAAAATACCGGACTCCGGTTCATTGCTCTGTGTATGCTCGCTGTTATTGTTTTTACGCTTATTTATGAAATACTTTTTCTGAGTACTGAAAGAGAACGGGATTCTAAACTGGTGAACGAAATGGGACGGGACCTGTCGCATGCTGAACTGCTGGCGCTTACAAATCAAATGGACCCGCATTTTGTTTTTAACTCATTGAATGCGATGAACCATCTCATTCTTACCAATCCAATGCAAGCGCATCTATTCAATAATAACCTGGCGCTGGTGTTCAAATATTTTTTGCTGAATAAAACCCGTGAGCTGATTCCCCTGGCTGACGAGATCAAGTTCATTAATAACTATTTCTTCCTGCTGGAGATCCGGTATGAGAAAAAACTGCAGCTGCATTTATCGTTAGGAGAAAGTCATAAAAGCATCCTGATACCTCCCTGTGCATTGCAAATACTGATCGAAAATGCTATTAAACATAATGAGTTCTCCACAGAGCGGCCTTTGCTGATCAATATCGCCATGAACGGCCACTACCTGAAAGTGAGCAATAACTTACGCCCCAAACCGTATTCTATCAACTCTACCAACATTGGATTAAAGAATCTCAGTTCCCGGTTCAAGCTTATTTGCCGGAAAGATATACTGGTTGAAAAAACCAAAGATCTTTTTACCGTGAAACTCCCTATTATAAAACACCTGTAAACCTTAAAGCCATGACAAAAGCAGTTATTATCGAAGACGAAAAACTGGCCAGCAAAGCACTTGCCCACACTTTAGCAGAAATCTCAACCGACATACAGGTAGAGGTGGTACTTAGTTCTGTAGCGGAAAGTATTGCCTACTTTTCTGCTGCACCGGCTATTGATATTATTTTTAGTGACGTGCAGCTGACCGATGGCCATTCATTTGAAATTTTTAAAGAAGTGAATATTAAAACACCAGTCATATTCACTACGGCTTATGACGAATTTATGCTCAGCGCTTTTACCTATAATGGCATTGACTACCTGCTAAAGCCTGTGGATGAACGGGAGCTGAAAGAGGCCCTGGATAAATACCGGATGCTGGAAAAACACTTTACCGCTCATACGGAAGCGATGCAGCGATTGGTAAGGTATGGTGGCCTGCGTAAAAAAAGCCGCCTGGTGGTAAAAAGGGGGCTGGAGTATATTTCATTAAAAATGGATGATATTGTTTTGTTTTATACCGAGAACAAGCTGGTATTTGTAACGGATGTGAACGGCAAGAAATATATTGCTGAAAACAACCTTGCTGACCTGGAAGAGATGCTGGACAATGACCAATTCTTCCGGGTGAACCGGCAATACATTGTGAACATTGATTTTATCAGGGGCTTTAAACCATTTGAAAAAGTAAAACTATTGCTGGAGTTGAATATTCCTGAACTGAATCATCATATTGTTATCAGCCAGGAAAATTCCCAGCAGTTCCGGAGATGGATGTATAATGCCTGATACGCTTTAGTTAATGACATAACCAAGATTAAAGGTGAGCGGTACTTTTACTCCATCATTTTGCGGATAGATATTACCATTAGAAAAATGGGCGATCCGGATACCGGCATTCAGGTTTCGCTTTTTTCCAGCAATGATACCCATGCCCATAAAATCCTGGAAGGTGAATTTCTCGCCCGTCTCTTTATTATCAATTATGGTTTTGGAAATAAAGGTTGGCCCGGCTACAGAGTATTCAAAAAAGAGGTCCAGCGGCTTTGAACGTACCGTCATGAACCGCAGCACGGGATATAGTGATACAGTATAGAACGCATCGTTATTATCCCGGCTTTTCCACCAGCCGCCGCCAACACCCCAGTCGAAGGCAAAAACCTTTCGGGCATGAAAAATATTACGTTGGTAATTGACAGATACGCCTTGTTTCAAATGTGCTTCGCCGCCCCAAAATATGGGAACAGGTCCTTTTGATAAGGCATCGTTTACACCATAACCCAGGCTGTTGGTGGTATAGCCTACCTGGAAAATTTGGCGGGGAAAGAAATACCCGCTTTTTATATTCCTTTCAATTCTTTCTTTTGAAAGTGGCCGCAGGTGATAATTGAATCCGGCTGAGCAAAATATAGTGGCTGGTTGTTTTACTTTTGCGTGGGCAGGGGACCAGGCTATACTTGCCTGCAGATCCCATTTCCTGTTGAGATGATATCGTAAACCGCCACCAGTGAGCAAGGTTCCATACACCGCACTTTTTACCACCTGTACATTGCCAATCGAAAACCCCTTCCTGGTGATAATGCCCAATCCGGCTTCAGCAGACAAAGAGAACTTTTTACTCAGCGGTATTGTAGAGGTCGCTGTTAATCCTGCTATATTCATCCATACAGAGTAGCTTTTTTGATCACCGTTTACGTTTTTATATTTCACCCAATCCACCGGCCGCATATAAGTTATTTGGGCAGACAGATATTTATTAAACTGGTACCCATAAAGCACCAGCCGCACAGCCATATTCGGAACCTGGATACTTTCGGCGGTAAAGCCCGGCTCCATCTCCGCTGTTGTAAACCGGTAATTAATATAGCCGATGTTGACACCGAAGTATGCATTCTTTAAGGCCGGGGGGTACTGAATTCTTTTTTCTCCTGCTTGCGCCCATACGGCAATACTTTGCCATAAAAAGGCAAACAGGACACATGATCGCTGAACTGATTTTTGTTTCAACATATTCTTAGTTCAATACTTCTTTTACATGCCATTTTTCATCAAGAACCACCATGCTGCTTTTATATCCTTCTGTAATCCTTCCATAGATATGCTCAAGCCGCATTACCCGTGCTGGATAGAGGCTGCACATCCGAAAAGCTTCCCCTAAATCTATTCCGGCATACTGCACCAGGTTTTGCATTGCTTTCACCATAGTTAAAGAAGATCCGCTAAGGATGCCATCTGCCTCGTATTTGTCACCCGCAAGCTGGTGTTTATAATATCCTTCGCCGGTAGTTGTTACGGCATCGGTAATAACAAATAATCTTTCTTTCATTACTTGCTTAGCTATTCGCAGAGCGGCATAATCCACATGGTAGCCGTCCGGAATAATACTGGCTGTTACTTTATCATCATCCATTGTGGCCCCCACCAGACCCGTTGCCCGGTGTTGCAGCGGACTCATGGCATTGTAAAGATGTGTGACTGTGGTTATGCCGTTTGCAAATCCAGCTTTTGCTTCGGCATAGGTGGCATTACTGTGCCCGGCTGAGATAATTACATCATACGACAGGATCAACTCAATTATATCAGGGCTGCATGCTTCCGGCGCCAGGGTTATCATTTTAATAATCCCTTTGCCGTACTCCAGTAATTGTTTTACCTGTTCTGCTTTAGGTGAATGTACCAATGACTCTGCATGAGCGCCTCTTTTTACCGGATTGATCCACGGACCTTCGAGATGCAAACCTAAAATCCCAGTGCCTTTATTATTCCAGTACTCGTTTACTGCATCAATACATTGATAGAAAACTTCGTAGGTGTTAGTAGCTACTGTCGGAAGGCATAAGGCGGCACCTCCTTTATTGCAATACTCATTCAATTTTTTAAGGGATGCTGGTTCCGGGAAAACTGCCAGTAAACTATTATGAGCTCCATAAATCTGCAGGTCGATAAATGCCGGAGCCAGTATACAATGGCCCAAATGAATGGGCTGCTGTGAAGAGGATAAGGCTGTAACGGGAACAATTTTCTTAATAATAGTGCCGTCAGTAACAATAGCATGATCTGTCAGCCATTCTTCGCCTGTAAATATCCTGTCGGCTATATAAATTTTTTCGTCCGGCATAATTGCCGGTAAAAATACAATGTGAATTTGATGCACCAGTTATTTTATCCGGCTACGAAGCGATACCCGACCCCTTTGATGGTAATGATCTCGAGGGAAGGATCTTCTTTAAGATAGCTTCTCAATTTGGTAATATAAACATCCAGGTTGCGACTGTTGAAAAAGGAATCATTTCCCCAGAGCAGGTTCAGGATGTCTTTCCGGTCTATAATGGCCAGTCGGTTTTCGTACAATAGCTTCAGCAGTTCGCTTTCCCGGAAAGAAAGTTTTCGTTCTTCTCCGCCGCACACAAGCAGTTGTCGGTTCAGGTGAAAGTTATATTTACCGATAGTAGCTATACCTCCATTGATCTTTTGTGATGCATCAGGCTTATTACGTAACAGGTGCTGAATCCGGACGATGAGTTCTTCCATGCTGAAGGGTTTCCGGATATAATCATTCCCTCCTAATGAAAATCCTTTTACCACATCTTCTGTTTGCGTTTTAGCTGTTAAAAAAATGATAGGCACTTCTTCATCGATTTGGCGTATCTCATCTGCAATGGCAAAACCATCTTTGTTGGGCAACATTATATCCAGCACACAGATGTCCGGTTTTGTTTCCGGAACACTATGCAGTTTTTTGAAAAGGGCGGTCACTTTGCCTCCATCGCTTTCCATTATCACTTCAAAGCCGCGGCTTTCCAAACTTTCCCGTACTATTTTGGCTAAAAAGAGTTCATCTTCTACATATAATACTTTAGTCGGGCTCATGCAGTTCTTTTTGGCAGTTTAATAATAAATGCGGTGCCGATACCGGGTTGGCTTTCCACCTCAATCGTTCCGTTGTGTTTTTGTACCACCTGCGCTACATAACTCAGTCCCAGTCCATACCCTTTGGCATTATGTGTATCTCCATGTGGGATTCGGAAAAATTTATCAAACACTTTGTCTTTATATTCAGCCGGGATGCCAATACCATTATCTGACACCTTCACCACTACCGTTTTTTCTTCCTCCTGCAGCTCAATTTTTATGGAAGCAACTTGCTTGCTATACTTTACAGCATTATCCACCAGGTTAAATATCACACTCAACAGGTGCAGCCTGTCAGCCGGAACAGTCATATCTCCTTCACTGGTGATGGTTACGTGAGCATTATTTTTTTCCAGTTGCAGTTTCAGTGATCCCACTACTTCTTCTGCTACTTCCCGCAGGTTAACAGGTTCTACCTTCAGTTCAACTTCTTTCTTTTCAAACATAGACAGCTTCAGCACTTTGTCCACGAGCAGGTTCAGCCGCTGCAATTCATTGGCAGAAATATCGAGGTATTCTTTGGTACGGGCAGGGTCATGGATGGCATTAAAATTTCTCAATGCCTCGATGGCCACACCTACCGTGGCAATGGGTGTTTTCAACTCGTGGGTGATATTACTGATGAATTCATTTTTTAATGCCCCCAACCGTTGTTGCTTCAGCAGGTTGCGGTACAGCAAAACAAATGAAAGGATGGTGATGCCAAGTAGCAGCACAGAAAATAAGATCGGTTGTGTGATCTGTTTCAGCAGAAAAGGGAATGTATTGCCCAACCGCAGTTTATAAGTAATCGGTTTGGCTAACCCTACCGTTACTTCATTAAATACCGGCGCTTCTGATACATCCAGGCTGTCAGCCTGTGTTATTGAGAAAGGAACATTCAGCTTTTCCTTTTTTAACGCCTTTGTGTAAGCTGAATCGATTTCTGATAAGCGTAATGTATCCTGCAATGAGTCTACTCCATATAACAAACTAAAAATGCGATCGCCATTTCCGGGTGAAGTTTGTATATGCCGGTCGAACCGAATTGAATCGCCGGTCATATTTACCGAGGCCTGGTTCATTGAAATAGTAACCATGCCTTTTGTACCAGCCGGGTTTACTTTCAGCGAATCCTTCAGTTTATTCCGAATTATATTAATAGTAGAAACAATTTCCTCTTTTTGTTTGAAATGAACAGGCATGTTCTTCCTGTTATCATTATGCATCAGTATCTTCATTTTACCACTGCCCGAATCTGTACTGTTCCAAACAGCGCCATCCAGTTTTAGTTTTGATACCTGCAACTGCATGATCGTTTCCTGGAAAGCCATTTCGGTTTTCAGCGAAAGAGTATTTTTCTCCCGCTCATAGTTTTGCCGCAGCCAGTATAACTGGAAACCGGTGATGCCAAGAATGGCCACCACCATTAGTAATGCCAGCCAGCGGAGTCTGTTCATGATGATCTGTTTGCCTGACAAATGTAAATCAATGTTGCCGGTAGATGGAGGGACATTAACCTTTATTAACCTTAATGAAAGGGTGCTTAACTTATTATACTCTCCTGCTTATTTACTTTTGAACCAAAATAATAAACCATGAAGAAAATACTGATTGCCGGCTTCTATATTATCTCAGTAAGCCTGGTACAGGCACAGCAAAAACAGGGGCAGGTAACCTACGAAAGGGTCTCTCAATTACAGATCAGCTTCCAGGGAATGCCCGGTGGTATGGAACAGCAAATGCCGAAAACAAGAACAGATAAGTTTGAGCTTACGTTTGGCAATAACCAGTCGCTGTGGAAACAGGGCGAACCTGATGGTGATGATGATGGCCCTTCTTTTGGCGGAGAGGGTGTACAGATAAGAATGGTAGTGGCCGGTGCTAATGACGTATTATATACGAACCTGGAAACGGGAAAGAAAGTGGAAAAAAGGGAACTTTTTGATAAATCCTTCATTATTGATGATACGATAACTGCACTAAAATGGAAGATCACGGGTGAAACCAAAACTATTCTGGGTCTGCCTTGTATGAAAGCCACCGCATCCAACATCCGGAAAAGAACGCTGATGAATATGGATAATGGGAAGATAGAACGTAAAGAAGTGGAAGACACCGCCAATATTGTGGCCTGGTTTACTTCCAGTGTACCTGTTTCTGTTGGCCCGGCAGAATACCAGGGCCAATTGCCGGGATTGATACTGGAGATGGATATTAAGGACGGTACCCAGATCTTCAGGGCAACAGGAATATCTGAAAAAGCTGACCTCGCTATCATCAAAGAACCCGCAGGAAAAAAACATTATACACCCGAGGAGTTTCGTGCAGAAAGAGAGAAGATGATGAAAGAAATGGAACAGAATAACCAGGGCGGGCACCGGGTGATCCGGATGAATTAATAAAACACTGTTACATCGCTTAACCCCGTTATTAACGTAGCGGGGTTTTTCTTTATTTAATACCTTAGTAGCCTATGAGTAATCTGATCCAAAAAGATTTTGCGGATAAAGTGGTGGAAATTATAAAGGACGATCCCAACGTTATCGGACTGGCGGCAGCTGGTTCGTGGATCACTCACGAGATGGATGAATACTCTGATGTGGACCTTGTGCTGGTAACCAAAACTAAAATTTCGGAAGATAAAGAAGAGATGATAGAGTATGCTAATCGCTTTGGCGATTTCATTTCCGGCTTTACCGGCGAGCATGTGGGAGAACCAAAATTACTTATCTGCCTGTATGACAATCCCCTGCTGCATGTGGATATTAAATTTATTACCCTGCCCGAGTTTCATTCCCGTATTGAAGACCCGGTCGTACTTTTTGAAAGAAAAAGCCAGCTGACGGATATCATTAACTCGACAAAGGCAGAATGGCCCGCGGTGGATTATCAATGGATCGAGGACCGTTTTTGGACTTGGGTGCATTATGTAGCCAGCAAAGCCGAACGGGGAGAGTATTTTGAATGTATTGACGGCCTTGGATTTATCAGGGCCCGGGTGCTGGCCCCACTGATGCAGATAAAAAACAAAATACAGCCGAGAGGCTTGCGAAAAGCTGAAATGAAACTGGCTATGCCAGACCTGGAGAACCTGAAGATCACCTTAGCGCAATATAACCGGGCCTCCATTGTTAAAGCATTGGATAATACCATCAGTATTTACCGGTCTTTGCGCAGGAAATTATTTCCGGAAAATATTCTGCTGCAGGCAAAAGCAGAAAAGAAAAGTATGGATTATTTTAAAAAAATGAAGAACGATTAAACACTCTTTTAAAAACCGATCATGAAAAAAATATTACTGACCTTGATTTGCGCCACCTTTTTCAACTATGCAGATGCGCAGGAAAAAACCATGGGAGAAAAACTGGCACAGGAACAATTAGATGCCTACAACAAGCGGGATATTGAGGGTTTTCTGAAACCTTATGCTGACACAGTAGCTATTTATAATTTCCCCAATCAACTGATCTATAAAGGAAAAGAAGCGATGCGAAGAGATTATGCTGAAATGTTTGCTAATTTACCCGACCTGCATTGCACATTGAAAAACAGGATCGTTCTTGGGAACAAGGTAATTGATGAAGAATCTGTTATTTTTAATAAAAACAATCCCCCTATGCGGGCAGCAGCTATATATACAATTTCCGGCAACAAGATCGTAGCCGTACATTTTATTTCACAGTAATCAATAACCAGGGCAGGATTATTGCCGTTGCTGCTTGGGCATATGCTCATCCATGTATTTACTGTAGGTCTTGTTCCAGTCGTTAAGGGCAGAGGTTCCTTCTTTATTCAGCTCGTTTGAAATAGTATTATAACTATTCGATGCCGCATTTATATCGTTTACTGCTTTATTATACTGATCGATGTCCTGCTGTGTTCTTTTTCCGGCTGGCTTTGCCTCAAACTGTTTTTTTATCTTATTAAAGTCTTCTTCTTTCAAAAAGAAATCACTCATTTTGGATACTTTACCCGCCTCCGACTTATAGTAGTTAAGCATATTGCGGCAAGCAGCTATCAGCGATGCATCTCCATTATATCCTTTCAGCCCCTTTAATTTTTCCAGTCCTTCTTCAGCAAATTTTTTAAGGGAGTTGATGTTTTGTTCAATGCTTACCAGGTTCTTTTTGCTCATTGCTTCCATCAGGTAGGCCTCCTGTTTGTAGCATTTAAAGAAAATGAGGTATGCTTCATTGCAATGGTCCATTACCTGGTTAACGATCTTCGATTTGGCTTCCAGCTCTGATTCGCTGTCTATCAGCTTTATGTTGTTCTTTTCTGCAAATATCTTTTGCATATCATGCTGCTTCTTTGATGCTTCAGTAAGTTTTTCCTGCGCCTTTTCTTGCG
>CALSAT010000117.1:0-9608 GCA_943372905.1 Bacteroides fragilis
AAAGCTCCACTCCTATTTGTGCTGCTACCGCAGAAGCTGCCAGCGCATTCTCCATATTATGCTTTCCCACCACCTGCAAGCTAAAGAACACCCCATTGATGGTAAATGATATTTCCAATCCCTGTTGGCTAAACCCGGAAGCAATATACCCTGCATCGACTGCGGCATCGGTAGAAAAATCTTGTTTCTTATCCTGCGACAATTGCCCCGACAAGGGATGTGATTGGTTGACCACAAACTTTTGACTGTTATTCCGGAATGTGCCGAACAAGCTCATCAGCTCATCTATCTCCTGGTGATCTTTATCCACGTTCAGCAGTAAACCGATCTCCGGTTTGTATTGTACAATTGATCCATCACTTTCATCGGCTTCTATTACCAGCCAGTCACCGTCGCCTACTTTGGCATTACCGATCTTGCCGCTTTTAATAATACTGATAAGGCCTGCGCCGCTGATAATGCTGGGTTGCAACCCTGCATATTCCAATATATCAAACAGCATAGCACTGGTAGTACTTTTTCCGCTGGTGCCTCCTACGGCAATCGTTTTTTTACTGGCGGCGATAATGGAAAGCAGTTCTGACCGTCGGATGATTGGAATATTCAGCTGTTTAGCTTTCTGAACTTCCATCACAGTATCTTCTATGGCGGTGGATACAACAATCAGGTCTGTCTCAGCCGTGATGCCTTCCCCATTTTGTACAAAACAACCGATCCCTTCTGCCTGCAGTTTTTCCTTTACTTCGTTATATTCGCCGGGGGTAAAAAAGCGGTCGCTCCCGGATACATTTTTTCCGGTCCCTTTTAAATACTGGGCAATGGCACTCATTCCCACACCGGCAATGCCGATAAAAAAGGGAGTTTTGAAGTCATGAACAGAAGAAATCATGTTGCAAATAAAAGAAATAATTGGAGAGAAGGATTTTTAGTTCGCCGGGCGTCAAAAAACAAAATCAATAGCCCCGGAAAACTATACCCGGTCTCTTTAAACTAAATTTTAAACCGTCAGTCAGACACCGCACCTAAAGCCCCGACTATGCCAGCCACCAAACCCCAATCGCTCATTCTAGCATTCATTTCAGCCACGTTAGTATTTATAGCCTGTAACAAAGAGGACAATGGAAGTACACCCACCCCAACCGACCCGGTTGACCCTGTGGCCGCTGTACTCAATTTGCCCACCTCTCCCTACAATTATGCTAACCCCGCTCTTCCCGGTTACCTCACCGGACCTGGTATTCAGGGACAAATAAACACCCCTGCCGGCAATCCTATAACCAATGATGGGGCCACATTGGGGAGGGTATTGTTCTATGACAAGAATCTTTCAATCAATAATACTATTTCCTGTGCTTCGTGCCATAAACAAGCCAATGCCTTTTCTGATCCGGTGGCAAAAAGTGTGGGATTCAACGGGGGCTTTACCGGCAGAAACTCTATGTCGCTGATAGATGCTATGTATTATCCCAACGGCCGTTTCTTCTGGGACCAGCGGGCTGCTACACTGGAAGACCAGACACTGATGCCTATACAAGACCTTGTTGAAATGGGAATGACACTACCACAACTGGAAATAAAACTTCGGGGACTTGCCTATTATCCTCCTCTTTTCAAAAAAGCATTTAATAACGACAGCACCATAAACAGTACCAAAATAGCACAGGCCCTTTCTCAATTCATTCGCTCCATCGTTTCGTATCAATCAAAATATGATGTGGGAAGAGCAGCTTTTCCTACAGCACCTGCTCCACCCCCCAATGCGATTTTCTCAAATTTCACCGCACAGGAAAACAGGGGTAAAGAACTTTTCCTGCTACCGCAAACTGCCTGCGCTGCCTGTCATGGTTCAGAAACATTTACTGCCCCGCAGGAAAAGAATAATGGCCTTGATATGGTAACCATCGACAGGGGATTTGGCGCCGTGGTGAACAATGTGAACCAGGATGCTACTTTTAAAGTAACAACGCTGCGCAATGTGGAACTTACACCACCCTATATGCACGATGGAAGATTTTCAACGTTGGAAGAGGTTATCGAACATTACAGCACCGGGGTAAAAAACCATCCTAATTTATCGCCACAATTAAGATTGCCGGGCGGGCAACCCCGACTGGGAAATTTCACCCCGCAGGATAAAGCAGCACTTGTTGCTTTCTTAAAAACACTCACAGATGTAAATGTGACCACCGATATAAAATATTCAAACCCTTTCAAATAAATAATTAAATGATCAGGGCGTTTTCTTTTGCGCCCTGATCATTTCACCATAACCCAGGTGTTTAGCCAGGGCATTCACTGACAGGGCTATTCTTTTCACCTTTGTACTTTCAGTCTTTGCTTCATCGATCCATTTACTGAAGTAACGCTGGTGTGAACCTGCCAGGCTTTGAAAGAATGCATTGGCAACAGGCTCATCATTCAGGCAGTCAATAAAATCCTTATTAAAAACAAAATCACTCTTATCTTCCTGTAGTTGCACCTGCACTGTTGCCCCGTGTCTTTTTCCTATTGCTTTTCTCAAAGCCGCATTAAGCACTAAAATGAAGCGGCCACCACCCATTGGAAGCAGCGATACTCTTTTGATCGGATGAGCATCCAATTTACCTTTCACTTTAAACTCCTTCTTGTTTCCCGGTTTGATTTGTTGGGCAAGATCGCCCGGAACCTCAATATACGTCCAGCCTGTTTTCTCTCCCATTTTGTCAAACCGGTGAATAGCCGCAGTAAACTTTACCAGCATTTTGATAAGCATAGTTTAAATTACATCATCAGATTTCATTACAAAAATCAACAAAATTACTTTTATGGCTAACTCTATTTCGGTGTTGTTTGAAAAATTCTCTGCCCGTGCCACAAAAGCTACGGGCAAACCGGCTGCCTTCCTCCTTGCCTTACTTCTGATTATTGGATGGGTGGTCACCGGCCCCATCTTTCACTTTTCTGATACCTGGCAATTAGTGATCAACACCGGTACCACTATCATTACTTTTCTAATGGTATTCCTTATCCAGCAATCACAAAATAAAGATACCCTGGCATTGCAACTAAAATTGAATGAACTGATAGCAGCTTCGTCTAAAGCCAGCAATCGGTTGGTAGATGTGGAAGACCTCAGTTCCGAAGAACTGACCATACTTAAAACATTTTACATAAGACTGTCCGAATTGTCCAAAATAGAAGGCAATATTCATCAAAGCCACTCGGTAGATGAAGCAAATGCCCTGCATGAATCAAAAACAAAAAAATAATTGAGGTGCGGCAGAAAACAGATCAATACGCCTGAATAATTGATGATTTTTTTATCCGGTTCTTAATTCTATTTTCATAGATTTGTCGTTATACCTTACAAGCCCTGTTGCGCTCATGATTTTTAAGTGTTTTCCTTTACTAAAAAAGGTCGGTCTCCTTGCAATCGCAACCCTTTTCTCTTTGTCACTCGCTGCCCAGGAAACAACGATCAGTATAAAAGCCATCAATCAAAAGAAAGAACCGCTTTCCTTTGCCACCATCACTGTCACCAACAGGCTCGACAGCAGCATTACTTTTCAGAAAGCAGCCGACAGTACGGGTGTTGCCAAATTTACACTGACTAAAAACAAGCAATACACCGTTGCGATCTCCGCCATCAATTACCTGTCACTTGAAAAAGGCATCAGTACCAATGGTACACAATCATCCTTTACCCTTACACTGGAATCAGCAGGGAAAGTATTGGATGCCGTTATCCTCACCCCAAAAAAGCCATTGATGCGGCAGGAAGATGACAAAACCATTATTGACCCGGAAAACCTTGTGGCCGCTTCCACCAGTGGCTATGAGGTTATTGAAAAAACTCCCGGCCTTTTTGTAGATCAGGATGGCAATATTTATATAAGCAGCCTGACACCTGCTACTGTGCAGATCAATGGCCGCGACCTGAAAATGAGTACTGCCGATGTAGCCACGATGCTTAAGAACTTACCCCCTAATTCCATAGCCAGCATTGAAGTGGTAAGAACACCTTCGGCCAGTGCAGATGCCTCCAGCAGTGGCGGTATCGTAAACGTGGTGCTGAAGAAAGGAGTAAAAATAGGTATAACAGGAAGTATCAATGGCGGCTTTCAGCAGGGTGTGTACGGTAATCAATTCATCGGGTTCAACCTGAACAATAATGATGGACGTAAAAGCTATTATATCAATCTGAACTATGGTAGCCGCAACAGTTACGAGAATATTGTTTCCAGCCGTCTCTTTGCTCCCGACTCATCACTGAAGCAGGATGCCTACACCACTTACCCCACTGACACCTATTATGCCGGTTATGGCATCAATTATAATTTGGGCAAGAAGTGGAACATTGATTTTTCCGGCAATATCAACCTGAATAAATCAGACAATACAACTGAAAACGGTAGTGAGATCAGCAAGATCAGTACCGCACAGGTACTGACCAGCAATATGAACAGGGTCAATAATCAAAACAGCTCACTCGTAATCGGCAATGGCATTGAAACCAAGCTTAAGATAGACTCCATCGGCTCTGAATGGTCGAACAATGTGTTCTTCTACTTCTCACACAATACTTCTGATCAACTATATGCTACCACCTTTTACAACCCTGCGCTGCCGGTGATCGGTGGCGATGGCATTGGTGACAATAAGAGAAATTTCTTTTCTGCTAAAAGCGACCTGAAACTAAAACTGAAGGATAAACTCACTATCGAAACAGGCGGAAGATCCACCATTCATACCTACAAGAATATCACCAATTACTGGAATGAGATCAATGGAGTGAGAAGTAAAGATATTGGCCGCACCAATACCTTCAATTACAAGGAGAATATAAATGCACTGTATCTGCAGGGTTCAAAAACCTTTGGAAAAGATATTGTATTAAAAGTGGGAACAAGGCTGGAAAACACCAATATGAAGGGAGAGCAGATCATACCTGATGACACTACGTTTGCCATACACCGCACCGATCTTTTTCCCTATGTATTCCTTAGCAAGAACCTGATGAAAATAGCAGGCTATGATCTGCGGGCATACCTTGTTTACCGGCGCACCATCAGCAGGCCGGTGTATGAGCAACTGAACCCTTTTCCAAAGTACATCGACCAATATTTGTCTGAGATAGGGAATCCTTCACTGCGGCCGCAGTTCACTCAAAACTATGAAGCCAACATAAGTGTGGATGAACGCCCTATATTGGCTGTGGGAGTAAATGATACAAAAGATATCTTTTCGATCGTAACCTACCAGGCGGATACCAACCAAAGCCAGGCATACAGGACCTATGATAACCTCGGTAAGAATAAAGAATGGTACCTGCGGGGTTTAGGGGCTTTACCCCCCGGCGGCCGTTATTTCTTTGTACTCGGGGCACAATACAATCACAATTTCTATGAGGGGCTTTACGAAGGAAAACCACTTTCCTTTAAAAAAGGTACCTGGACGTTCTTTACTTATCAAACATTTAAGATCGACAAACGGTCTGTTATTACATTAAATGGTTTCGTACGCCTGCGTGGACAGCAGCAATTGTATGAGATAGAACCGTTTGGCTCCCTAAATACAAGTATCAACAGAAAATTTTTTAAAGATAAACTGGTGGCCACTATCAGCCTGAGTGATATGTTCCGTACCAACATCAACAAGTTTGTACTAAAACAGGGATCGGTAGATGCAACCGGCCGCCGTGTCTCTGATACAAGGCGTTTTGGCCTTAATCTCCGTTACAATTTTGGCATCCGCAAAAAAGAAGAGAACGGAAACATCTTTAATACTGAACCTCCTGTAGGTAATTGATCCAACAGACTGCAAATTAAAAATCGCCAAGTGGTCATTTACCCCTATCTTTGCACTGTTAATTTGAGTGACACAGCATTTTAGTAAGTGAACGATCTTTTACTGCTACGCCCTCATCCAGATTCCGCTTCTGGCGGAACGAAGGATCTGCTAATAGTTAGTCTTCTTTACCCTTGCGTATTTCTCAAGTATTTTTAAAAGTTAATTTATTTACATGAACATTTATGTTTCAAACCTGAGCTTCGCCGTTGTGGACGAAGACCTGAAAAGTTATTTTGCTGAGTATGGAGAAGTTACTTCTGCAAAAGTTATTATGGACAAATACACAAACCGTAGCAAAGGCTTTGGTTTTGTGGAAATGAGTGATGATGCGGCTGCACAAAAAGCGATCGCTGAACTCGATGGCGCTACTGTTGACGGACGTTCTATCAAAGTAAGCGTAGCAAGACCAAAAGAAGAGAGACCTGCAAGACCTGCTTATTCTAATTCTAATAGCAACAACCGCTGGTAAGCTCAACCTGTCAATACTATTGATACTATTAACGGGAGGGCTGATAATGTTAGCCCTCCTTTTTTTCACTCCAAAAAAGCCACTTATGACTCCCGAGGCAATTGTAAAATACATCGAAACGAAAAATCACACAGAAAAAGCGCTGAACATTCATTTCAAGACCCGCAGCACCATCAGCGGCCTTTTCATTAAGGGCAATGATTATAAAGAACTGCAGGCCAAGAATTTCTGGCGTATCGTTTCCAACGGTAATATTGAGCAGTGGAAACAGTCAAAAGACATGAACCTGGCCCGTATTTTCAACGGATCAGAATTCACCCGGTTATCTGAACAGTAATCAAGGATAACAAGTATTTACGCATCACTGTATTTTTAATTAAAACTCTCTGATATGTTCGCACAGGCCTGGAATAAATACCTCCCCGTTATTAAAATCCTGATGAAACGTTCCGGCAGCGGCAACCAAACCCTGGCCATGAACAAAACAGATTTTGAAAGAGCTGCAGGCGGACGCAAAGCCAAGCTTACCTTCAGCCTGTCTATCATTAATGGACGAAACCAGCATTACACGGCTCCTCCGCCCGTTGCTAAAGAACTGCTCACTATTTTACAGGAAGACGAATCCACGAAGCAACTAATGCGCAATGAGGAGTTCACTTTCAGCATGAACACCTCTTTCGAACTGAGCATTAAAAAAGCTGAATCCATCGCCGCACCGGAAGAAACAGCCGTGGAAGAAGCAGGCGCTGCAGTTGTAACTGAATAATTTTCTGCATAAAAAAATCCTGCTCCATTTGCTGAAGCAGGATCAATACAATTTACCTCTCAGGTTATACTTTTTGCTTAGACTTTGCCGCTGGCTTTTTGGCTGGCGTTTTAGTCTTGCTTTTCTTCAGAGCGGCATCAATAGCAGCACTCAAATTGGCAAAGGTTGGTTTGCCGGTCACCATCACATCATTCACAAAGAAAGCCGGTATTTCTTTTACACCACGGTTATGTCCTTCCTTTATATCATCCTGCACCTGCCAGCCATACATTCCATTCACCAGGTCGTCAAGAAACTTTTTGTTCTTCACCCCCGCCTCTTTGCTATGCAGTTTCAAACTGGTGGTCCCCAGGTTTCTCCTGTTGGCAAAAAGCACATTGTGCATCTCCCAGAATTTACCTTCCTGCGCTGCAGCCACGGCTGATTCACTCGCTTTAAGGCTCCGCTGGTGAATTAATGTCAATGGGAAATGCCGGAACTGGAAGCGGATCCTTCCCTCATACTCTTCCAGCAATTGTTTTACGATCTCATTCACTTTCGCACACTCTTCGTTTTCGTATTCTCCAAATTCGGTAAGTGTAACCGGCGCATCCATTTTACCAACAAATACTTCCTTAGGTTCAATAATAATTACATCATCTTTTTTAAAAGCCATTTTAATACTCCTTTTTTTGGTTTCAATGCCATTTTAGCCAAACCATTAATACTTATAACAAAATTCCCGCCATTCGGTTGAAAGAAAGGCAGTTATGCCAATCCGGCACATTTACGAACCGGTTGAAGGTAATATATTTCTGCACCCAGCCAAATCCGTCTGCCACTATTTTCCTAACATGAAAACCCCAAACTGAAAACCAGACAGTTAGCGTCAAAACTAGCATACAAAATGATCCCCATCTATAAAACCAACCTGCTTTTAATGAGCACTATTTTGCATTTTTTCCATTTACAGCTGCCATTTTGTGTAAAACAAGAGTATTAACAGCCCGCTGAAATGGGTTGGCTATACACAGTCTTTGGATGGTAAATCTATTGATTAATAGCTACTTAAAGCAGTAATGCCAAGGTTGGCTATCCTTTAGTGATGCATAGGTTGGTTTTGGTGGCGGTTTTCTCCGGGCTACTTTTACATCATCAAAGCATATTACAGTTGCTTTCTGCCGGAAACGAACCGGCATAGCCACTAACTAACTACCCTCGATTTGCCTGCCTTCCGATCTGCTGCCAGCCCGATTGCAACCCATTAATGATTTTGAGGAAACCGATTATTAACCCGTTTGAGGGCATGACCCGACAAACACATTTTAAAACTTTAATTATGAAAAAGATCTTCAGTAACAACCGCCTTATTGCCTTTGCGTTTATTACCGTATTCTCAATGGCAGCAGCACCGGCTGCAATGGCAACGGAAAAAAACCCGGTCGTTCCTGTATCGTTCACATTCGTAGGCCATGTAAAAAACCAGCCTATGTTTGAACTGAGCTTTACCGGCAATGAAACCCAGAATGATTTTACCATCATCATCACCGATGAGTATGGCAATTCACTCTATCGTGAAAACATCAAAGCAGCCACTTTTACTAAAAAGTTCCTCATCAACACAGAAGAGCTCGGCGATGAAACACTGCACTTTACCATCTTTTGCAAAAACACAAAGGGGTCGGTGGAATATGCGGTAAACCGCAACACCCGCCAGGTAAATGAAGTAGTGATCAGCGAAGTAAAATAAACCTCAATCGTACAGAAAAATCCCCGGCAGTGACCGGGGATTTTTTTTGCCAACAGGGAATATTAGTTCAATACAGGTTTTTATGCTGCTGGGCAGTACAAATCGGATACCCTCAAACAATACTGACACTAAGTGGCCGGGACCAGGCCCTGCCGCTCACATATTTGTTTACCTCTTTTTATCGTTCAACTGAAAGCAACATCAGCGCTTCCTTTATTGCTTTTACGTCTATGTTTGCCACAGGATGCTTAACGCATGATCAGGGACTTCGCTTGTCTTTGTTGAAGTAAGTACAGCTGGTATTAAGTTCTTAAGCATAGCCATGCTAATTAGATCTGGTATGGTCTGAACGAAAAATGCTCCTACATATCCGGTTGCCCCCTCTGTACTAACAAGCAGGCTACCCTCTCCAAAACAAAAAACCATCCGCTTTTTCAAACGAATGGTTTTGAGGATCTGTGCTCTTGTATCTTTTATACCCTGAAGTGAGCAAAAGCCTTGTTGGCTTCAGCCATACGATGGGTATCTTCTTTCTTTTTAAATGCAGCGCCTTCACCTTTGCTCGCTGCTACGATCTCGCCAGCCAGTTTATCAGCCATGCTGCGGCCATTCCGGTCGCGGCTGTAGCGGATCAGCCATTTGATGCTCAAAGAGATCTTCCTGTCCGGACGAACCTCTGAAGGTATCTGGAAAGTGGCACCACCTATACGGCGGCTGCGAACTTCTACGGCAGGAGTAACGTTGGTCAATGCTCTTTTCCAAACCTCGTAGCCATCCTCGCTGGTTTGCTTCGCTACCTTATCCAGCGCATCATA
>CALSAT010000118.1:0-9594 GCA_943372905.1 Bacteroides fragilis
GATTATGAACAGAATTACAAAAAAGGAAAACTGGGATTAGGCGCAAAAACATCAGTGATCTCAACGGATAATAATTTTCAGCGGTTTAATATATCACAAATAAGCCCGGAAGTAAAACAACTTGATGTTCCCCGCAGTAACCAGTTTGATTACAAAGAGAATATCAATGCACTGTATGTAAACTATAATCGTCAGTTTAAAGGCATCATGATACAAGCTGGGGTAAGGATGGAGAATACCACTTCAACCGGTGACTCTTATGGTTTGAACGGTGATGGTTCTGTTAATAAAGGAAGTAAACTGACCTTTCAAAGAAAATATACTGACTTCTTCCCCAGTGCTGCCATTACCTTCAACAAAAACCCAATGAACCAGTGGGGCCTTTCTTACAGCCGCCGTATTGACCGTCCGGCCTATCAGGACCTGAATCCTTTTGAATTCAAGCTGGATGAGTATACTTTCCAAAAAGGTAATACTGCCCTGCGTCCTCAATATACCAATGTGGTTACTGTTACGAACACCTATAAGTATAAGCTGAATACATCATTGAGCTATAGCCATGTGGCAGATGTATTTACCCAATTAGTGGATACGGCAGAGAAATCAAAAAGCTTTATTACCAAAAAGAACCTGGCTACACAGAATGTGATCGCTATGAATATCAGTTATCCATTCATGTACAAAAGCTATATGGCCTTTGTTAACTTTAGCGCTAACTATTCCCGCTATAAGGCAGATTTTGGTGGCGGTAACAGGACCATTGATCTGGATGTTGCTTCATTTAATATCTATATGCAGCACAGTATTAAGTTTGGTAAAAAGAAAGACTGGACGGCGGAAGCAAGCGGCTGGTATAACTCACCATCTATCTGGCAGGGTACTTTTGAAAGCAAATCCATGTGGACACTGGACGCCGGTATGCAGAAATCAATATTCAAAGGAAAAGGAAATTTCAAAGTATCAGTATCAGATATTTTCTTCTCTATGAAATGGAGAGGAGAGAGCAACTTTGCCGGACAAAAAACAATTGCCAGCGGTAACTGGGAAAGCCGCCAGTTACGCACCAGCCTTACCTGGAGATTTGGCAGCAACACTGTAAAGGGTGCCCGTCAAAGAAAAGACGCATCGGAAGAAGAAAAACAACGGACACAAGGCGGCGGTGGATTAGGCGGCAATTAATATATTTAGCAGGTTTGAAATAAAAAAGAAGGCATCGTTTCCGGCGCCTTCTTTTTTATATTTTGCAGGTAATTAGTTATTTCCTTTTTCGTTTGATCAGCTTTGCTTTTAATATCCTTACATCTTCTACAGGGCGGTCCCGGTCCATTCCCCGGCTGGTTTGTACAGCTGCGATCGTATCAACTATTTCAATACCTTTTATCACTTCGCCAAATACAGTATAGGTCATATCAAGATGTGGTGCGCCACCTATTGTCTTATACACTTCCCGGCGGTCGGTTGGTATCTTTCTTCCCTGCATACGTTGTGTTTACAGGTTGTTTAGCTCGTCATCAGTAAAGGTTTTCCCCTGTACTATATAAAACTGGCTGCCGCTGCTGGCTTTTTCAGGATTGTTGTCCCTGGCAGCAGCAAGCACTCCTTTTTTATGAAACAAAGCAGGGTTGAATTCAGCCGGAATTCTGTAAGCGGGACCGCCATTGCCCAATGGCATTCCGGGAACGGCGATTTTGCTATCAGGATCGCCACCCTGTATCATAAAATTTTTGATGACACGGTGAAACAATACACTATCATAATAGCCGGTCTTAACCAACTTTAGAAAATTGTCCCGGTGCAGCGGCGTGGAATCATACAAGCGAACCACCATATCACCTAAAGTCGTTTGAAGCAATACATCCCGTTTTGTCCTGTCTTTTTTGGTCACAACAGAATCTTATTGTGCCATTACAACCAATCCGGCCAGGAGGCTAAGGATAAAAAGAGAGTTTTTTTTCATACAATAAATTAGTAAAAGATTTAAGAAGGCTAAAAAGCATTTGACTCAAAGTAAAGCAATACATGATCTTTTATAAAGTTCTCCTGCTCAAAAGCATTCATGTCGGGCATGGGCTTTAGTTGTTTGAAATGCGGCCAGCCATCTTCATCCACCATTTCAAGCTCATAATATCCGCTGGGAGATAAAAGCTGGCATACTGCTATATGCATCAGATCCTGCTTTTGTTCTTTGGTAAATTTTTCTTTGATATCACCAAATTCCTGCACTCCAACCAGGAAGAGGATCGTTTCCAGGTCTGGCTTTTTACCAAAGCGATCTACCAGTTTAGCTTCCAGGTTCCACCAGCGAATTTGCAGGTCATCATCTTTTTTCATCGGGCAAAAGTACCGACAGATTTCATTATAGGGGCGGGAAAATATTTAGATATATTTGAAAAAAGAAACGAATGAGCAAGCTTACCAATTTACTCCTGTTTGTTTTGCTGTTTACAGCAGCCAGGGCACAGGATTGTAACAACTTGTATGTAGATATTACTAAGGGTACTTTGAACGGACTTAGTCCTAAAGTGAGTCAGGACGAAGTAAAAAAAGTACTTTCCTGTTTTACGGCCACCAAGCCGGACGGATCTGCTGCTGATTGCGGCGGTGGCGTCTTTTTTGCGAAGCATTATTTTTTCTTTTATACAGGTGCCGACAATATTAATATCAGGAAGGGTTTCACCGGTAAATGTTCTGCAGAGTTGATCGGGGTTACGGAGCAAAAAGTTACAGAAGTACTTGGTAAACCGGAAGGCGAACTGAATGACAATGAGGGGGCGAAGTTTATTTTCTATAAAACTTCTTATGGCTGTATTGTTGTGGCAATTGACGATAAGGGAAATGTATCAGAGTTTTTTATGTACGCCATTCCAGTACACGAAGTGAATTTATGTGTTTGATAAGGCAGGTCAGGTTTAAAAGTACGGGTTGATATTTCTGTTACCCGTTGTTCTGTTACCTTTGCGCAAAATTCGACAAATATGCTGCAGTTACAGGTATTAAAGCAAAATCCACAGGAAGTAAAAGACCGGTTGGCGGTAAAACATTTTGGAGAACCGCAGTTGGTAGACGCCATTATTGCGTTGGATGATGAAAGAAAGAAATTGCAACTGGATTTTGACAATAACCAGGCAAAAGTAAACAGCACTTCCAGGGAGATCGGTATGCTGATGGCAAAAGGCCAAAAGGAAGAAGCAGAAGCTAAAAAGCTGGAAGTATCCGGATTAAAATCAACGCTGCAGCCAATTACTGAAAGACTTACGGTAGTGGAAAAGCAATTACAGGAAGAGTTAGTAAAACTTCCTAACCTACCTGCTGCTGCGGTGCCGGTCGGTAAAACGCCTGCTGATAATGTGGTGGTAAGGGAAGGCGGCGTAAAGCCACAATTGCCTGCTGGCGCTGTTCCGCATTGGGACCTGATAAAGCAATACGATATTGTTGATTTTGAAACCGGGGCAAAGATCACCGGCAGCGGGTTTGCCTTATTCAAAGGAAAGGGGGCTAAACTGCAACGGGCATTGATCCAGTATTTTCTTGATTTTAATACAGCAGCGGGTTATACAGAGTACCACCCGCCCTTTATGGTAAATGAAGCATCAGCTTTTGGTACCGGCCAGTTGCCGGACAAAGAAGGACAGATGTATTTTATGCCGGAAGATAAGTTCTACATGATACCCACTTCCGAAGTACCTGTTACAAATATCTACCGGGATGAAATGGTAAAAGAGGAACAGTTGCCTATACGGATGACTGCTTATTCACCTTGCTTCAGACGAGAAGCGGGTAGTTTTGGCAAGGATGTTCGGGGATTGAACAGGGTTCATCAATTTGAAAAAGTAGAGCTTGTTCAGCTGGTGCACCCTGATAAAAGCTATGAAGCGTTGGATGAAATGGTAAATCATGTGGAAAAGCTGCTTATCAGCCTTGAATTGCCTTATCGTATACTACGTTTATGTGGCGGTGATATGAGTTTTGCATCTGCGCTTACCTATGATTTTGAAGTGTACAGCGCTGCACAGGAGAAATGGCTGGAGGTTAGTTCTGTTTCAAACTTTGAATCGTACCAGAGTAACCGGATGAAGATCCGCTTTAAGGATGAAAATGGTAAATCCCAACTGGTACATACATTGAATGGAAGTTCTCTCGCTTTACCAAGGATCATTGCTTGTCTGCTGGAGAATAATCAAACAGAAAAAGGTATTAAATTACCTGAAGCTATACACTCATATTTCAGGGATAAAATGATTAGTTGATCTGAGTAGAGGAATAAAAAAAGTCCCGGCCTATGACCGGGACTTTTTTTATGAATCATATGGTATAAGCTATTAAGGTTGGGCAAAGCTGTTTCTTGCACCACCAACAGCAAATACTGCCAGCATTCTTGACCTTTGTCCTACACTGAACATATACATACAGGCATCATCCGTATAATCCATGTAGTTCATGGTCATTTCTACAGGGGTGCCTGAGCAGGTACTTAAATGGCCTGCGGCAGGGCAGCCATAGTTAGCAGTGTTATGAGTAGGAGTATCGCCTACCTGATCGTTGCCACAAGTAGCATCACCCCAGATGTGACGAAGATTCAGCCAATGGCCCACTTCATGAGTAGCTGTTCTTCCTTTATTAAAAGGAGCTGCAGCTGTTCCAGTTCTGCCGGTAGCGTTATCATCCAGCACTACACCATCAGTGGCAGAAGATCCACCGGGGAATTGTGCATAACCAAGAATGCCACCGCCCATGTTGCAAACCCAGATGTTAAGTTTGGTAGTAGGGCTTGTAGGGGCAATTCCCTGTGCACTTTTCTTCATGGCATCGTTGGTGCTCCAGCTTGTTTTTGTAGTGCTTCTGCGTTTTACCTGGTCAAGCACAAAGCGAACACCAATATTTCCTGCTTTTACTGTATTATACGTTGAAGTAAGATTGTGATCGGCATTGGTGGCAGAAAAATCCTCGTTCAATACATCAATTTGTGATTGTAACTGTGCCTGTGATACATTCTGTGCAGCAGTTCTGTACAGTACATTGAAGACCACGGGAATTTCAATTGTCCCGTCGGCCAGCAAACGATAAGCTTGGGGGTTGGCAATTACCCGTTGGGTAAATTCTTCGATATCATTCATCCGCTGACGTAAAGTAGGATCAGCTTTCATTTGGCCTTCCAGTACTTCATGTGATGAGCACTGGCGTTGGGTCGCCGTTATTGATTCTTCCTCGGCGGGGAGATCTTTTTCGTTGGAGGATGACTTGTTACATCCGGTGATCAAAAAAAATCCGCTGGCAAGCAATACAAGAGATTTCTTCATAAAAACGTTTGGTTTATTTTTTAATAAAAATGGACTAAACAATTTATTTGAAATTTTAGTCCCATTGGTAATAGAGATAGACTATTATTGCAACGCCGTGTCGAATGTGGGGTAAAAGGTTTATTTCCTACGTAAGATTACGTTTTCTGTTTTAGCTATAATAATATGAAACACTTAATTTTCACTTTTCTGATTTTATCAGTCTGCTCATTGGCCTGTCAAAAGAAATCAACGCCTGTCATCACTGAAAGAAAAACGGAGCCACCGTCAAGGGTGGAGAATCTTTATGCTGCGCCTGGTACGGTAATACCAGATACGGTGGAAGGAAAAAAGATTTTTACCAACCGTTGTGGTCGTTGTCACGGATTACCTGACCCTGTTCAATTTACTGCTTCCCGTTGGGAGAATATTCTGGCATCAATGCTTCCGAGGATACGGGTAAGTCAAGAGCAAGCGGTGCATGTAAGAGCTTATGTTTTAGCCAATGTAGCTAAGTAACTGTTGCATTGCTCTTTTTTATTCTTTTATTCATTACATAAAACCAAAGAGGTGGCGCCAGTGATAACAACATCATACCGGGATATCCGGTAGGCATCTGTGGTGCATTGTCGTGATGGCGCAACACCTGGTATTTACGGCTTGCCATATAATGATGATCTGAATGCCGGCTTAATTCAAATAAGAACAGCCTGCCCAATACATGATCACTATTCCAGCTATGTTCAGGCTTAGCTCTCTCATACCTTCCTTCGCCAGTGGCTTTACGCTGTAATCCATAATGCTCTATATAGTTTACTGTTTCAAGTAATAGTATGCCAATAAGGGCAGCAGCGACAAAGTATAGCACAGGCCATGTTCCAAAAGCAAGATAAAGACCCGCCAAAAATGTGGCCTGCACCAGGTGAAACTGTATCATTTCATTGTGTAATGAAATGACAGACTTTCCTTTTTTTCTTACTTCTTCATTGGATATATGCCAGGCACTCAGGTAACTGAAAATAATAGTACGGAAATAAAAAGTATAAACCGGTTCACCATACCTGGCACTGCTGGGATCTTCAGGGGTCGCCACTCTTTTATGATGTCCTTTATTATGCTCGGTGAAAAAGTGCATATATAGTGAGCTAAGCAGTAATGCCTTGGCAAGAGTCTGTTCAAACTTGTTTACCCGGTGCCCTAATTCATGCCCCACATTGATACCAAAAATGCCGCACAGCAATCCCATTACCCATATCCTTCCGGCAATATCATACCAGGGCAGTACATCGTTCTTCAATCCATCCAGGAATTCATACAATGCGATAAACTGTAATATGACCACCAGATATAGTAAAATATCATATGACTTATCTTTCTTTGCCAGCTCTTCTTCAGCCGCTTCCATATTGTAAGGATCGGGCTTCAGCAATAATTCCACCAATGGGATAATGACCCACGCAATGACCATAGGGATCCACACCACCCAACCCTGCGAATTGAAAGAATGGATAGCTCCTGCAAAAAAAATAAAGGGGAGAAGATATTTGAGGGCCCTGATCTGCATTTGAGGTAAAACGATATATGACAAATTTAAAAATAACCAACCAATTTTACCGTTTAAAGTATTAGCCGGAGCAACTTTATTAAACTATCTATCTTCCAAATAGTCTGAAATCAAAATGTTAGCCCATGTCATTGACTAACCAGTTGAAGAACCAACACCTGATGTGGCGTGCAGGGTTCGGCCCCGCCGTGGAGCAGTTAGGTGATCTTTCTGAATATACCCCCAAACAATTTTATAAAGCCCTGATAAAGGCTTCGGAGAAAAAGCCGGATTATATAGATGTGGCAGACGATTACCTGAAGGGAATCCTGATGGGCATAGAAGAAGTGGGTCGGCAGCAAAAAAAGGAAATACCACCGGAAGATCGCAAAAAAGTACAGCAAAAAAACAGGGAAGGCGTTCGAAACCTGAACATGTACTGGATCCATGAAATGGTGAACACGGCGGCGCAATTCAGGGAAAAAATGGCTTTCTTCTGGCATGGACACTTTGCATGCAGAAACCTGAATGTGTTTTATCAGCAGGGATTACTGGATGTCATTCGCCGGAATGCCCTCGGTAATTTCGGCACCATGCTGAAAGAAGTATCCCGGTCAGCGGCAATGCTTAATTTTCTGAATAACCAGCAAAACCGTAAAGACCACCCCAATGAGAATTTTGCAAGGGAAGTGATGGAGTTGTTTACACTCGGCAGAGGTAATTATTCTGAAAACGATGTGAAAGAAGCTGCCAGGGCCTTTACAGGCTGGGGAGCTACCATAAAAGGCGAGTTTCAATTTCGCCGATTTCAACATGACTTTGGCAGCAAAACTGTACTTGGCAGAACAGGAAATTTTGATGGAGGCGAGGTGCTGGATATTTTACTTCAGGAAAAGCAGACAGCCAGGTACATAACACAAAAGGTGTATAAGTTTTTTGTAAATGAAAAAGTGGATGCTGAAAAAGTGAATTGGCTGGCCGACCGCTTTTATAAGAATGACTACGATATCAGCAAATTGATGGAAGACATCTTCACCAGTGATTGGTTTTTTGAAGAAAAAAATATTGGTGCACAGATAAAGTCGCCGGTAGACCTGCTCGTTGGTATACAGCGAATGCTGCCCATGAAACTGGAGAATGAGGAAGCGCTGATGTTGCTGCAAAGAGTATTAGGCCAGTTGTTATTTTATCCCCCCAATGTGGCCGGATGGCCTGGTGGTAAAGCCTGGATCGACAGTTCCTCGTTAATGATGCGCATGCGTATTCCCAAACTTATCAATGATGTGGATGAAATGAATGTAAGCCCCAAAGACGATGATGATACTATGATGGGAATGAAAGATAAAAATAATGTTCAGGCAGCTAAAAAGCCCGGAGATAAACAGGCGGGCGGCTACACGGGCCTGCGGCGCCAGCAAATAAATGCGGATGTGGATTGGAAACAATATGTAAAAAAATACGAAAGCACCCCAAGAGAAAACCTGGCAGACGCCATTGCAAAAACATTATTGCAGGTAAAGTCAGGAGTAAGCATGGATCTGATAAAACAATATGCTGATCAAACGGGGCGGGAGAATTTTATTAAGACGGCGACTTTGCAAATAATGAGTACACCTGAATATCAACTATGTTAACTAAGAAGTCATAAGCCGCAAGTACGGATCAGCGTACTTCTTATTTTATACTTCTAAATTTTAGTAAGATGTTTATAAAACGAAAAGAATTCATCCAGATCGGTTCATTAGCCACGGCTTCGCTGATGCTGCCAAAATTCCTGAAGGCCTTTGAAGGACGGGCCATGGTGCCATCGGGCAACAAGGTGGTGGTGATACTGCAACTGAGTGGTGGTAATGACGGATTAAACACTGTCATCCCTGTCCGGAATGATCTCTACTATAAAGCCAGACCGAGGTTAGGCATTACAAAAGATAAAGCACTGGGAGTGACAGATGAAGTGGGGTTGCATCCGGCGTTAACCGGTTTTAAGGAGTTGTATGATGATGGCAGCCTTGCTATACTTAATAATGTAGGATATCCAAATCCAGACCGTTCTCATTTCCGCAGCATGGATATCTGGCATACGGCCAGTCAAAGTACCGAATACTGGACCAATGGCTGGGTAGGGCGCTATCTGGATGCACAATGTAAGGGCTGTGATAAACCCACACAGGCCATAGAGATAGATGATGTATTGAGTCTTGCACTTAAAGGAGAAAACATAAAGGGGATTGCGGTAAAAGATCCCCGGCGTCTGTATGGAACGGCGAATGAAAAATTCTTCCGGGATATACTGAAAAATCATAAAGACGAGGCAGGGGAACAGCCGGTGGATTATTTGTACAAGACCATGGCCGAAACACTTTCATCGGCGGACTATATTTTTCAGCAAAGCAAATTACATCCGACAAATGCAGAATATCCAAAAACAGATCTTGGCAATAGCCTTAAAACGATCGCATCGCTTATATTTTCTGAGATCAACACTAAAGTCTATTATGTCTCACTCGGCAGCTTTGATACGCATATCAACCAGGATGCGCAGCAACAGCGGTTGTTTACAGAAATGAATGATGCAGTAAAGGCTTTTGTAAAAGACCTGAAGGCTCAGCACCGCTTTGAAGATGTGATGCTGTTCACCTTCTCTGAGTTTGGCAGAAGAGTGGAACAAAACGCCAGTAATGGTACCGACCATGGCACCGCCAATAATATGTTCTTAATAAGCGGTGGATTAAAACAAAAAGGAGTATTAAATGTAATGCCTAACCTTGCAGACCT
>CALSAT010000119.1:0-9573 GCA_943372905.1 Bacteroides fragilis
AATAAACAAACAGATAAATAGTAAGTATATGGCAGAGATCAAACCAGATGAAATATCAGCGATACTGCGTCAGCAGTTGAGCAACTTCAACGCCGCGGCAGACCTGGAAGAAGTAGGTACTGTGCTGCAGGTGGGTGATGGTATTGCCCGGGTGTACGGATTGGGCAATGTCCGTTATGGTGAGCTGGTAGAATTTGAAAATGGAGTAAGAGCAATCGCCCTGAACCTGGAAGAAGACAACGTGGGTGTGGTACTGATGGGTGAAAGCGGTGCAATTAAAGAAGGTGCTAAAGTAAAAAGGACCGGTCAGATCGCTTCTATCAAAGTAGGCGAAGGAATGGTGGGCCGTGTGGTAAATACGCTGGGCCAGCCTATAGATGGAAAAGGACCTATTACTGGTGAGTTGTATGAGATGCCACTGGAAAGAAAAGCACCTGGTGTAATCTTCCGGGAGCCGGTAAAAGAACCGCTGCAAACGGGTATCAAAGCAATTGATGCGATGATTCCCATCGGCCGCGGACAAAGGGAATTGGTAATTGGTGACCGCCAAACCGGGAAAACGGCTATTTGTGTGGATACTATTATCAACCAGAAAGAATTTTTTGACGCAGGTAAACCTGTTTATTGTATATATGTGGCCATTGGTCAAAAGGCGTCTACCATTGCCCAGGTAATGAAAACCCTGAGTGATGCGGGTGCTATGCAATACACGACTATCGTGGCGGCGTCTGCATCAGATCCTGCACCACTGCAGTTCTATGCGCCATTTGCCGGTGCGGCCATCGGGGAGTTCTTCCGTGATACCGGTCGTCCTGCCTTGATAATCTATGATGATCTTTCAAAACAAGCTGTAGCTTATCGTGAGGTGTCGTTGTTGTTACGCCGTCCTCCGGGTCGTGAGGCTTATCCCGGTGACGTATTTTATCTCCACAGCCGTTTGCTGGAAAGAGCAGCGAAAGTCATCAATGATGATGCCGTGGCTAAAAATATGAATGACGTGCCAGATAGTATCCGTCACCTGATCAAAGGAGGTGGCTCACTGACGGCCCTGCCGATCATTGAAACACAGGCGGGTGACGTATCTGCCTATATCCCAACAAACGTAATCTCTATTACCGACGGACAGATATTTTTGGAAACCAACCTGTTCTTATCTGGTATCCGCCCGGCCATCAACGTAGGTATCTCTGTTAGTCGTGTGGGTGGTAATGCCCAGATCAAATCCATGAAAAAAGTGGCTGGTACGCTGAAACTTGACCAAGCCCTTTACCGTGAGCTGGAGGCCTTCTCAAAATTCGGTGGTGACCTGGACGCAGCCACTAAGAACGTTATTGATAAAGGTGCCCGTAACGTAGAGATATTAAAACAACCCCAATATTCCCCTTTTCCGGTGGAAAAACAGGTGGCAATTATTTACCTGGGTACCAACGGCCTGATAAAAGACGTACCGGTAAATAAGGTAAAGGAGTTTGAAGAACACTTCCTGATGGAAATGGACAACAAATTGCCTGATGTAATGGCTGAGTTCAAAAAAGGAAACCTGCCGGAAGATGGAATTAAGAAAATGGTGGAACTGGCGCAGGGCTTAATACCTCAATACAAGAAATAACCTTTATACAGTCTTTTAGGGCAAGCCCTTCTTACAATAAGAAGGGCTTGTGTATTTAACAGGAACTAAATTTTCCTATTTTTACAAACACTCCGCCATAAACAGATCCGCATCACCTAACACTTTCCTTCATGAGAAGTAATGGATTGAAATATAATGTGCTGATTGTAGATGACAATTCAATGGCCCGGATACTATTAACACAACTGTTGGAACAGATACCTTCAGTTTCAGTACTTAGCGAGAGTGATAATGCGGTAGATGTCATTACAATACTAAGCAAAGGCGAAACAGATATTATGTTCCTTGATATTGAGATGCCGGGAATGAGCGGCATCGAGTTGCTGCAATCGCTGAAAATACGACCACTAACGATTTTTATGTCCGCCAATAAAGGCTATGGTTCAGAAGCGTTTGAACTGAACGTGGTAGATTACCTGGTAAAGCCGTTACTGCTTCCGCGTACCATGATGGCCATCAACCGGGCCACAGAATTGCTGAATCAAAAAGAGGTATATCTAAATGAAGTTGAGGCTGAGTATCTTTTTATCAAGGAGAATAAAATAATCCGGAAATTGCTTATTGACGATATCTATCTTTTGGAATCAAAGGGAGATTATGTAAAAATATATGTAGCGGATAAGTATTTTGTGATACATGCCACGTTGAAACTTCTTGAGGATCGCCTGTCGGCAGCAAAATTTGTAAGGGTGCACCGCAGTTTTATTGTGGCGATAGATAAGATTGATTATATCGAAGAAAATATTTTGTACCTGAATAATACACCTGTGCCTCTATCTGAATCCTACCGCAGCCAGTTTCTTAAAAAACTGAACCTACTTTAAACGTACCCGCATGAAAAGACCGGGCAGTTTCTTTTTATGGATAGCCTTATTGGCAGCTGGTCTGTTGATCAGTATCACCATTGCGCAGGTGGTCACACAAAATTCACTTTCCCGTTTACGCAAAGGCAATGAACAAGCGTCCTCGACTTTTATGATGAATAACAGGCTTCAGGAAATGGTAAACCTGGCCTTCGAGCTGGAGTCCAAAATGCTTACTGCCCGACCTGCAGAGTTGGTTTCTCCAAAGAGGGGAATAACAGATTCGCTGACACGGTTGGAGTATAATATGGGGGTGCTTGTAAAAATGTGGTCTGATACTGTACAACGGGAGGCGTTGAGTAAAATTGCTGAATTAGTACAACACCTCACAGCCACTTCATTTGGTTTATTAAACGCTATGGAAAAAAGTGAGCCGGGCTTACAAAAGACAATGACAGATTCTTTGCGCAATAATCATTGGGGTGATAGTATCTACACGGCTGCCATTGCTTTTCAGAAAGGCATTGAACAAAACCTTAATGTTACAACTGAGCAAAATACGATTGCTGCTTCACAATTATCATTTTTAAACCGCTTACTGGCTGGCGTAGCATTACTGGCTGTATTGGTACTCGCTACAATTATCATCCGGCGACAGGTGAAGCAGCTCTCTTTAATTAAGGACCTGGAGGAAGCCAGGAAGGCGGCGCTGCAATCGGTGGAAGCAAAAGACCAATTCATGGCCAATATGAGCCATGAAATACGAACACCCCTCAATGCGATAAGAGGGTTCGGTAAAATATTGACACAAACACCGCTGAATGAAGAGCAGCAGAAGTACACCTCCATTATTTCCACTGCCAGCGAGAACCTCCTGAACATTGTAAATGATATTCTTGATTTTTCAAAAATTGAAGCGGGTAACCTGGTGATGAAGAGTAAAGTATTCAAACTGGCTGAAGTAATGAATGAGGTGGAACTGATGTTTACCCCATTGGCGCAGGAAAAGGAACTTCAATTGATTTTTTCAAGCGGGCCGGGACAGCCTGAATTTATTAAGGGTGATCCGGAAAGGTTAAGACAGATATTAGTAAACCTGCTTAGCAATGCAATTAAATTTACTAACGCTGGCACTGTTACCATTTCTCTTCAGTATTCAGAAGGAAGAGGCAATCGTATCAAAGCAAAGTTTACAGTGGCCGATACAGGGGTTGGCATTCCTCCGGAGAAGGTGGATATCATCTTTGAGAGATTTGAACAATTAGATCATTCATCTACAAGGCAACAGGGTGGTACTGGTCTCGGTCTTGCCATCACCAAGAAACTGGTGGAAGCAATGGGTGGGCGTATAAATGTAAAAAGCGAAGTAAATAAAGGCTCGATATTCACCACAGAGCTTGAATTTGAAAAGGTGAACCACCTTACGGCAGAGCAGGAATTAATGATGCCTGTGCATAGTATTGAAAATATTTCTTTAAGTCATATACGTATACTGGTAGCAGAAGACAATATGATGAACCAGTTGCTGGTAGAAAGTATATTAGATAAGTATGATGTGGTGGCTGATTTTGTTGAGAATGGAGAAGATGCAATTACTGCTTTGCGGCTTCAGAAATATGATCTTGTGCTCATGGATGTCCAAATGCCCAGAATTGATGGTATTACGGCTACGGGATTAGTGCGGAAGGAAATAAGCATCAATATTCCTATTATAGCGATGACAGCCCATGTGCTGCCAGGAGAAAGAGAGAAATGTATTGATGCTGGTATGAACGATTACCTGTCAAAGCCGTTAGACGAAGATGAGGTAATTGCGATGCTAAAAAGATACTTTTCGTTAGAAAAGAAAAGAAAGAGTATTGATAATGATACTGTCAATAGTGACTGGATAAATATGAATTACCTGAACAGTATTTGTGGTAATGATCCGGATAGAATCAGGCTCATCTTTAAAGAATTAAAAAAACAACTTCCGGGAGAGTCAGCCGCGTTGCAAAAAAGCGTGGAAAAAATGGATCTGGCTGAAATTAAACGGGTTTGTCATCATCTTAAATCTTCGCTGTTGCCTTTTTCTACTGCTTCATCGCCGGTAATTGCCCTTAACGAACTAACCAACCTGCTGCATAACGAATTAGATGAAAACCGCATAAAAGAAAAAGCAAATCACTTGATAAAGAAACTGGTGGCTGCATCTGCTGAATTAGAGAGAATCTTACTGATCAGCGATAGAGTAAACTGATGATTTTCTTACCTTCGTGGCATTAAATATTTTCTTCATAATTGAGTAAGTTAATAAACAAAAGATCAGCTGGAAAAAGCGAAAAACTATCTTTTCGGCCAGCAAAAAATGCATTGACCATCATTTGGTCCACTGGTGTAGCCTGTGCAGGCATTATCGTTCTATTTATTTTTATTCCTTTAAATGTGGTTAGCCTGGGTGCAGATCAAATTAATTTAACCCGAAACAGTACTGCAGGCATTAGATCAATAGACCAGCTACTATTGACTACAGAGGAGGCCCAGTTGTCCGATAATAAGTCTTTTGTAAATGGCGCCCTGCGTTTTCAATGGCGCAATCAGGAGCCTGATCTGAACCAGGATAATAACAGAGCCATCCTCTACAATAACATACTTAAAAAAAAACTGCAAAGATTGCCCAGGAAAACGTCTCCTGATTTTTCAATAAGACCGGTGCCGAAGTAAATACCTATCAATATGAAAACTTTTTTAAGCTTCTTACTCATTGCTGTATGTGCTGCAGGAACCTCCTGTGTAGGCGCCAAAAAAATGGATTCCGCCAGAGAAAGATTAAACACTATTAAAGAGGTGCAGCGAAATGAAGTTAACCAGCTAAAGCAGATATCTGCCAACTCAGCCACCCGGATGAATGAAAACAAGATAGACAGCGTTATCAACAGCCGGTTTGATTATAGAGTTGGCCGGATTCATATAGAAATGGATTCAGTATCTGGCGAAATTAATGAGCTTGATAGCTTCATGGCAGAAAAAAAACTGTTTCGACAGTCGTATAAGAAAATTATTATTCCAAAACTGAACCTGCTGGATTCTTTCAGGCTTGAAAATGCAAAAAGGAACCAGGTCTACCTGATGATGGAAGATGGATTAAATTCAGCTACCTATTCACTATTTGACCTTGCTGCTTTCTTTGGGCCGGGAAAATATGCCATCCCCGAAGGGCAGGAAGAGATAACTGCCAATTCATTTGCACCACTGGTGGATTCGGTGATCAGCTTTTCTAAGCGGTACAGTAATTTTTCTCAAACAGCTACCCTGGTAATTCTGGGCTTTGCTGATGGAACAGGATTTGATCCTGAAAGCGATTTGTATAAAGAACTGGCTGGGGTAATAGGCCGTGCTGAGGTTTCAAAACAGGAATTAAACCAAAAACTTTCTGAGCTGAGAGCAGAAACACTCATCAGTCAATTGCGCCGCCTGTTCATTAAAAAAAGGGGTGGTCATGAGGAAACGGAGAATTTTAAAGTTGAATTTCTGAGACTTGGAAAAGGTGAGAAATTGCCTTTTACCACGGTTACCGATTACAAGGAGGAGGATGAACGACGACGAATTGTACTTTGTTACTGGGCCGTTTTGCCGCGATAAACATCATATTTGCCGTTCTTATCTTTCGAAAAGGCCCTTTTGTCGAAAAAATGAGTAAACTGTATATTCCAATACTACTTTTAATATGGCCTTTTCAGGTTAAGTGGAGGAAATTTTGTCCGGGGCTATTTATTTTGGTCATAAAAGCCCTCATAGATAGATACAAGATTTTCCAGATGATTGAAAAAGCAGTTAGTGGGATTAAAATTTCCTCCGCTTTTAAAAGGGCCTGCTGTTATCGGATCAACAATCCGATCAGATAGGGATAAGTAAAGACACAATTATTAATCCGGTATAGTTTGAATGGCCGGTTTGTCACAATTTCAATAATTGTGGTAAAAACATACTTGAGCATGACTATTATTAATATTCTTAGAGATGGGACTGTGTACCCACCTCTGAGGCAACACGATCTTGTGATCAAGGTTGCCCAAGGTCAAATCAGCCTTGGCCGATTCGACAGAAGCCGGTTTATAACTGATACCGGCAATTATCTTCAAGAGCCTTACAATGCAGCCGATTTGAAGGCTGATGCAATTACATATCTAACTTCTATCATGCCGACTCTTTTTGGCAAACAACAAGTAGTACATATTATTTGCCCTTATACGATTTCTGCAAAAGCAGAGTGGATTAACCCTTCACAACGGAAACTGGATCACCCAAATAAAATTACAGACTGATATAACTAATCAGGAAAACCGCATAGAACACTTTTCATTTTATATGAGAGGTAAGAACTTATTTTTTGCATTTATGCTTTATCGGTTAGATAAGGGCATTCAACGATAAAATAATCCCACTAAGCGAATTTCTCAGCAACCATGCACATAAAATATTCTCTTTGTGTCGGAAGTGTTTATGGTTAATTCCGGGCAAGGCGTCAATGAGTTATAAGCAGGTAGATAGTTATGAATTTCTATTCATCCCCGAACATCACTCCTTATACTCATTGATTGCCCCGGAAATTTAAAGTTTTTTCACTAAGCATCAGAAGCAGAAAGGGCTTCCGATAAGCAAAATTTCAGCCAAAATCCGTTGGCTAGACTATATTTCCCTATGATAATGTAAAAGGCTTCTCACAAGAGAAGCCTTTATTTTTTGCATTCATCAGCACACACTCCTATTTATCAGAAAGGCTTCCGCTGCTTTTATTAATGTTCTGCCAATTGCCTGTCTGCAATTATTGATTGTTTGTAATTCCGCTACTATTAAAACAAATCAGACCACAGAGAGTCAGGTAACCTTGAGGCGGTGTCTTTCTTCGACCGGCGATTATCAGCAAATAATACCCGAAGTTGTGGCACCTGCCATAATCCTGAATTCGTTTCCACTGACGGATATAAAAGATCTTTAGTAGCCTATACCGATTTGCTTCAGCGCTGGTACTCTATACAAAGCACTTTTCAAAAAAGCATTTCCCGGTTGGCAAGAAGGTATTACTATTGAACACACCGTTATCCAACTTCCGGACAACTGGCTGTATACAAAAGTGAAGCTGGAAATGTACACCCAGACAGGTCAGTTGGTGTTCAGTATGCAACTACAGCAAAGCAACCAGGTAGAAAGGCTCAATATAGGTAATCTGCCAAGGGGTATTTATACTTTAAGATTGCAGACTGCAAGCGGAGAAATGGAGGTAAGAAAAGTGCAGTTGGTTAACTAAATAGTAGTCGCAGATAGCACGAACCCGTTACGGAAAACCGTAACGGGTTTCTTATTTGGGTACTATTACTATTTTCTTTAAGGGAAAACAGGATATTTTTTTTCGAATGTTAAGTGTTGTAAACACTTTCAAATCAACATGTTTGCAATACGAATCGTAGATATACTACAGTAAATACGGTATTTCTTGAGAAAAAATCCGTGAAAAACTTGCAAGTAAAAAAACTGCGTATTATGTTTGTCTCAGAATCGAACAAATCCTAAGAAAGCAACGTAAATCCGACCATTGAAACAAACTATTTTACTCAAGGGGTAATACTTCCCGGTTAGTTTCTCCAAATACAAGTCGGTTTTCAAAGCAATCTTAAAGATGGGTTCGGTTGGTGTACCGAGTGATCCTTAACCCTAAACATTGACTGATGAAAACATTTCTTACCCAAAAGAAAATTGCACAAAAGGCTTTTTTGCTTGTAACTGCTTTACAGATTACTTTATTGGCTCTATCCCAGTCTGGAACTGGTGGTGGTAGTGGTGGTGGCAGCAACCTAAAGTTTGAAAATCCGCAACTGCAATCCGGAGCCGCCGATTTGCAATTAGGGGCAAGATATCTTTTCTCTAATGTGGCAAATAATGTAGATGCTATTGTGAGAATTGACAGTATGGTCAATGGGGCAAAGGTGAATAAGATTGATGATAACAGTAATGGAACTGGCTACAAAGAAGCATTTCAGCCTGCTGTACAAAGCGGTGGCATAATTGGAATGTCTTATGCTGTCTTCAGAATCACTTTTTACGCAAAAGGGGATACCACTACTCCAATTGTATTGCCCATTGTAAATGCAACTGCACTTGATTTAGATGGAAATTCAACTCTAAAGGAACTTGCAGAAATAAGAATGGGAAATGGTAGTTCTATGAATTACATGATGGCTACACCTGATATTTCAGTGAGCCAGGTTTTAACAGGCAATTTCATGGGAGTCAACATTCTGGGAATTGAAAGGACGGGTATTGATACTTCTTCGTTAGCAAATATGTTCACTGCAAGTAATAGCGGTATTTCTTCTTTCTCTGTTAAGTATGGTTCTTTTACATCACAGCCAAGTAACCCAGTAAGACAATTTAGTCTTTATATGAAGCGCTTCGATTATCCAGGCAATGTATTGCCGGTAAAACTGACTTCTTTTTCAGCTATGCTCACTGCTAATAACAAAGTAGACCTGAAATGGAGTACTGTTACAGAGATCAATCTGAATCATTTTATAGTTGAAAGAAGCACAGACGGTATTAATTATTCTGATGCTGCGATGGTATTCGCCACTGGAAATAGTGCAGAAAAGATCAATTATGCTATGTCTGATAATATTAGCAGTATGCAAGCTGGTATTATATATTACAGACTAAGGTCGGTAGATACGGATGGTAAAAACCAGCTTTCCGAGGTTCGGGTGATCAGAATTGGAAAAGCAACTGGTAACAGCATTACCATTCAAACTTACCCTAACCCGGTAACTTCCGATCTGCGGATCACAATTCCAGCTAACTGGCAGAATAAGAAACTGGTTTACGAAGTAATCACACTAAACGGACAGTCAGTTAAAAGAACAGAAGCGGCAAATAGCAGCCAGACTGAAACCATTAATGTGTCCAGCCTGGCACCCGGAATGTATCTGGTGCGGGTAAACTGCGAAGGACAAACTGCTCAACAAAAGATAATTAAGCACTAAAATAGTTTTTATAGGGGTTCCGGCCGTCCCGCCTAATGCGGGACGGTTTTTATTTATTTAATTTGGTTTATATTATAAACTACTTTATGTTTGTTTTCTAATTCGGAAATCATGAGACATTTTACCG
>CALSAT010000120.1:0-9566 GCA_943372905.1 Bacteroides fragilis
AAAAGATTGAAGCGCATATCTAAGAGGTAAACATTCCAAATAGCAAATCACAAGTTTCAAATACAAAATCCCAAATTCCTGCCAAGGAGTTTGGGATTTTTCATTGTAGTGATATCAACGGGATCACTCCCCTTCAAACTTTTCTTTTAACAGCAGGCTGTAATTAAACTGGTTTAAGTAATTGCGCCAGAGATTGGTTTTCAACCGGGCTGGTGACGGGGGTGCAGTTTCTGACGCCTTTCTTACATATACGCTTTCACTGGATTCTGCCACTAAATAATATTCGTCTGCCAGAGAGCGGCTTTGCAAATCAAATATGCGGATCTTCTTAATTATCAATCCGGCCCTGAAGGTTTGATCGGTAGAAATCTCCGGTACGATATGACATATACAATCTGTGACCACGAGGTATTTTCGTTTCAGGAAATCGGCAAACATATTTTCATAGCTTGCCTGGGGATATTCGTACACAGAGTCCTTTGATTGCAACATTATATTTACATGATTGTACCGATAGGTCGTCGGTTTATATTGCCGGGTGAAATCTTCTCTAAAATCAGTTTCGTATCCTCCTATCTCATCATCTTTTTCCAGGTAGATCAGGAAAAAATCGGTGAGGGCTAATGGGGATACAGCGGACTTAATTTTTGCTTCCTGACCCGACTGTTCTTTTATCTGCCGGATGAGCCCGGGATCTGTAACATTTCTAAGACCTGCTGTTTCATCCTCGTCTTTCACTGTACCCAGCAGGGAGTCGATGAGATTCTTTCGTTCAGCCAGTTCTGCTTTACGGGTACTAAAGTAGGCGGCTATTGCTTTGTCTTCAGCAGCATCCTTTTCCTTCCAATCGGGAGTGGAGGAACCGCAACCGGCAACAGCTATGGCTGCAGCACAGCAACTATACAAAACTATTTTTTGGATACAAAGGCTAATGCGATGTTTCATACAGTGGTATTTTAACCCAAAGTCAGGTAAGTTTTAAGAACTGTTTGAGAAGCCCATTCACCCGTTCTGTAAATATCCCACTGTGTTACAAGAACCAGCGTGCAAGCCCTGCTACCGGACAGAACAGGCTGCATCGAAACGGATAGTAGTAAAGCAACAGGCGACTTGTTTCTTTTAGTGGCTTACATTCTGCACGTCTTTGGGATTGTGTTTATGTTTAAATAAGAAAAAGAACAGAATTGCCACTACCAGTGCATAGCCTGCAAAAGCGAGCCAGATATTATGCCAGTCCTTATCCCCACCATTTACGGTGAAATATTTGTCGATCACATACCCGCTTATCTTGCTTCCAAGGTATGCCCCTACTCCATTGGTCATCATCATAAATAATCCCTGTGCACTGGAGCGGATAGAGGAATCGGTGGTTGTTTCCACAAACAATGAACCTGAGATATTGAAGAAATCGAAGGCCATTCCGTACACGATACAGGAGAGAATGATCATCCATAATCCGTCGGAAGGGTTTCCGTAAGCGAAGAGACCAAAACGTAATACCCATGCTATCATGGAAAAGAGCATAACGTATTTAATCCCGAACCGTTTCAGGAAGAAAGGAATGGTAAGGATAAATACTGTTTCGGATATCTGCGAAATGGACATGATGATAGTGGAATATTTTACCACAAATGATTCGGGTCCGTAAGCAGGTATCTTTTTGAAATCATCCAGATAAGTATCGCCATACATATTAGTAAGCTGCAGCGCCGCTCCCAAAAACATAGAAAAGATAAAGAACAGGGCCATTTTATATTTTGCAAAGAGCTTGAAAGCCTTCAATCCCAATTGCTCAATAATGGAGGCTTCTTTGGCAATAGATTTTTGCGGAGGACATTTGGGCAGGGTAAAGGAATAAATACCCAGTGCAATGGCTGCCACGGCGGCAATCAGAAACTGGTTAGCATTACCCTTGCTGCCCGAGAGATTGGTCGTCCACATAGCCACAATAAAGCCAATGGTACCCCATACCCTGATCGGAGGGAATACTTTTACCACATCGAACCCTTCTCTTTTAAGTATGGTATAAGAAATGGCATTGGACAATGAGATGGTGGGCATATAGCAGATCATGGCTGCGAAAATGACATAGTATAATGTATCGGCATCCTTTACATAAGGCACATAAAATAAAATGGCCCCGTACAGGATGTGCAGGATACCATATAGTCTTTCTGCATTTATCCATTTATCGGCAATAATACCTGTGAGAGCGGGCATGAAAAGTGAAGAAAGAGCCAGCGTAGAAAAGATAGCTCCAAACTGAACACCGGTTCCCATACCATTTCCAAAGAAATAGGTGGCAATAGTAATCAACCAGGCGCCCCAAACAAAGAACTGGAAGAAACTGAGTACTGTTAGTCTGAGTTTTAAATTCATGAGCCGTGTTTTGAGTTACAGAAAGCAATGAAAAGGGAAGATAAGGATTTTAGTGTTTTGAAAAGCATTGCCACCGGGGCCCAAAGATGCTGAGCGAACTGATTCCCTGTGCCTTGTGGCTGATTAATTCTTCGGCACTTCGTAACTTTGCGGCCACTCAATTGTTACACTACCATGATCTCCCCTACTGATATATCTGCGGACCTGCAAGAGATAGCTATTAAAGTAAAAGCCGGGCAATGCATTACCGATGAAGAGTGCCTGCTGCTGTTTGATAAAGCCAGCCTGGGCTTTGTGGGCAGCCTGGCGAATGAAGTGCGGCGGCAAAAAAATGGCGAGAAGGTCTTTTTCAACCGCAATTTTCATATTGAGCCTACCAATGTGTGTGTGTTCAGTTGCAATTTCTGTTCTTACAGTAAACTGTACGCCAAAAGGGATGAAGGCTGGGAACTGAGCATCGACCAGATGCTGCACATGGTAAAGAAGTATGACGGACAACCGATAACTGAGGTGCATATCGTGGGTGGTGTTCACCCCAAAATGGACCTGCAATTTTTTGCTGACCTGCTGAAGGCGATCAAAAATCACCGTCCTGATCTGCATATCAAAGCCTTTACCGCGGTGGAGTATGATTATATGTTCCGCAAAGCTAAAGTAAGTGTGGAGGAAGGGTTGAGGTTTTTGATAGATGCGGGGCTGAACAGTATTCCCGGTGGCGGTGCCGAGATCTTTCACCCGGAGATACGGGAAAAGATATGTGCGGATAAAGTGGATGCTGATGGCTGGTTGCTGATCCATGAAACGGCGCATCAACTGGGATTACATTCTAATGCCACTATGCTGTATGGACATATTGAAAAACCGGTACACCTGGTGGACCATATGAGGAGACTGCGGGAACTGCAAGACCGTACCCATGGCTTTAATACCTTCATCCCGCTGAAGTTTCGCAATAAGGATAATGACATGAGCCATATTCCTGAAAGCACCGTGGTGGAAGACATGAAACTGTATGCTATTGCCCGGATCTATTTAGATAATTTCCCTCACCTGAAAGCTTACTGGCCAATGCTCGGCAGGCAGAACGCTCAACTCTCCCTTTCCTTTGGGGTGGATGATATTGACGGAACGATAGACGACACCACCAAGATATACAGTATGGCTGGTTCAGAAGAGCAAACTCCTTCGATGACAACCGCGGAACTGGTAACACTTATCAAGCAAGCTAAAAGAGAACCGGTGGAAAGGGATACCCTGTACAATGAAATCAGGAATTACAGCGGCGTGGAAGTGAATGCGGAGTTGAATTGATCATTTCTAAACTAGTTGCATTATTGTTATCATAACCAGATAATAAAAAAAATAGCCGCCTGCAAGAAGGCGGCTATCAAAGAACATACTTAACAGGCTCTTACATCACGGGACCATCTTCGTCATCATTGATATCACCGTCTGACTCTGCCCTTCCTTCATCTATACCACCGGGCTCCGTATCTGTTTCGCCATCTACTGTTATGATCGTTTCTGTTATTTCCAATTCACCACCGGGGGTGAAATAGGTTTCCGTAATTTCTTCCACCACTACCGGAACCACTACGGGGGCGGGTGCTGCTTTGGCAGGTTTAGCTGGCGTTTTCTTTTTTGCCACTACTGGTTTAGCAACCACCGCTTTTTTGGGTGTTACTTTCTTAACCACTTTTTTTACTGCTTTCTTCGCGGCTTTCTTTACGATCTTCTTTGCTGCTTTTTTCTTTGGTGCCACCTTCTTCTTTGGTGCCACCTTCTTTTTACCGGCTGGTTTTCTTTTTACCTGTGTCCGGGAGGCTTTCTTTTTTGTTACACTTTTTTTAGCCGCAGCATTTTTCTTTGGCGCAGCTTTCTTTTTCTTGGGTGGCTTTCTTTTAGCAAGTGGTTTGGCGGGCTTTTTTGCTTTCTTTTTAGTAGCCATGTTCTTTTAATTTAGAGGTTATGAACGTTGAAGTATTGATTGAGGACTCTAAATTTACAACATCATTTCTTTAGCCACATCACTAAAGCGGAATATATCTTTATTAATTCCTGGTCTGGCGGCCGATATTGTTTTCAAAACATCTGCCTCAGCATTCCGGCAGGCTCAAAGGTACATTTACTGCCAGGCCTCCATCGGCTGTTTCTTTATACTTGTGGTTCATGTCGAGCGCCGTGTCCCACATGGTCTTTATCACTGCGTCAAGGGATACTTTGGCAAAGTCGGGGGTGCTTTGCAGCGCCAGTTGGGAAGCGGTAATCGCTTTAATGGCCCCCATCGTATTCCTTTCTATGCAGGGCACCTGTACCAGCCCGGCTATCGGGTCGCAGGTAAGGCCCAGGTGGTGTTCCATCGCAATTTCCGACGCCATCATTACCTGCTTTTGGGTGCCACCCATACATTCAGTAAGTCCGGCTGCTGCCATGGCGGATGATACACCGATCTCGGCCTGGCAACCGCCCATAGCTGCTGAGAGAGTAGCTCCTTTTTTAAATATACTGCCGATCTCTGCCGCTGTGAGCAGGAACTGGGCGATCTTTTCTTCTTTATTCCCATCGCAGAAGGCTATATAGTAATGGAGTACCGCCGGTATTACCCCGGCAGCGCCATTGGTAGGTGCTGTAACGACCCGTCCAAAAGATGCATTCTCCTCATTTACCGCCAGGGCAAAACAGCTTACCCAATCGAGGGTGTACTTAAAATCATTTCCACCAGAACGGATAGCGGCCAGCCATTCTTCATAGTTACCATACTCTTTTGTGCCTAATAGTCTCTTATTGAGTTCTGCGCCCCGTCGTTTTACATTCAGCCCGCCGGGCAATATGCCGGATGTATGCGAACCGCGGAAGATACACTCCTTCATTACCCGCCAGATATTCAATATCCCGTCACGGGTCTCTTTTTCACTCCGCCAGGCCTGCTCGTTTTCCAATACGATCTCACTGATGGACATTCCTGTTTTAATACACCAGTGCAATATGTCGTCTGCCGTATTAATGGGAAATGGTAATTGCGCAGCATCTTTGGCCGACAATACCTCTCCTTCTTTTACCACAAAGCCTCCGCCTACCGAGTAGTATGTTTCTGCCAATGATTCGCCCTGATTTGTTTGTGCCAAAAAAGTGACGGCGTTGGGATGAAAAGGCAGTGTTTCTGTTATCAGGAATTCAATGTCTTCAGCCGGATCAAAATCCACTTCGTGCAATCCGAGCAGCACCATTTTTTTCATCGCTGCTATATCGTGTATGCGGGCATCTAACTGTTCTACCGGAAATGTGACCGGGTCTTCGCCACACAAACCTAACTGTACGGCCACATCTGTACCATGTCCTTTACCCGTTTTTGCCAACGACCCGTAGAGCAGCACCCGTACTTCCGTGACCCGAGGCAACAACTCCTTTTGCTGTAATGTTTGCACAAAGCGCTGCGACGCTCTCCAGGGCCCCAGGGTATGGGAACTGGAAGGCCCCACCCCGATCTTAAAAATATCAAAGACAGATATGGCTTCGTGTGACAAATTGCTGAGTTTGAAACAAAAATACAATTACTGCTCCGCAATTAGGTGACTGAAACAACTTAACGTACAGGATGAGCCCATCGGGCAACAAAAAACCCCGGTGTTCAGCCGGGGTTTAAGCAAAAGCAGATAGTCTTAGCTATAATTGAACATCGTTTAAAGTAATTTCAAAATACAGGATGGCATTGCCTGGTATGGTAAATTTTCCGGAACAGCCATAGGCCAATGATGATGGGATGATCAGTTTAATGGTTCCGCCCTTTTGAATGAGTGGCAATCCTATTTGCCAACCCTGTATAAGGCTGCCGAGTATCCATCCTTCGGCCGGTGTGGTTCCTGCATCGAACTGAGTGCCATCCAGTAATTTTCCTGTATAAGTAACGAAAACCTTGGAGGTAACGCTGGGGGTAAAACCGCTGCCGGGATTAATTACCTGGTAATAGATCCCGCTGCTGTGAGAGGCTCCGGCAATACCATTGGCAGTTGCATAGGCCAGAATCGCTGCCTGCTCACTTTCTACTGTCTTATTCCGGCAACCGTCAGTATCTTTTATGCACCCGATGCCACCCGTAATTGTGATAAACGCCGATAAGACCAGGAAAAATTTCTTCATTACTCGTTTTTATGTGTTTTGACATGAGTTAGACCCCGCAAAAGGCCACTTCGCTGCAAAAGAAATAAAAATTTATGAAATATCCTTTTTTGATATCAGTTCCCTGTACCGCTGCTCGTTCATCTCCCATTTGTGACGGGCGGAAAACACCACCACAAATACAATAATAAGGATGATGGCTACCAGTACGACCAGCACCCCGGAGGTATTTATGTTCACCTCCATTTTGGCCCGCTGGTACCAACCGGAAAAGTAATTGGCCATGATAGTGACCGCCAAAAAGGCACCCAGAGGCAGGCCTGCCGCCAGTTGCCACAAGAGTCTTTTCTTCCGGTTGCGGTTATGTTCCCAGTATATGATAAAATTTTTTTCTTCGTCGGTAAGCATAATTCACTCAAAGTTAAAGCAAGAAAGACTGCCGCCCTTGCAATCGCCGTACAAAATATATATCTTGTAGCCCTAATACTTTAAGGCTTTGAAATTTGCTCCCCTGCTTGCGCAGTTCCTCTACACGTACAAACGATTAGACCTTCCCGGTATTGGTAGTTTTCTGCTTGATTCATCCACCGTGGTGGAAGCAGAACAGATCAAGCAGGGCAAGCCGGTAGCCCTTGAAGGTGTATCATTTGAATACAACAGCGCCACAAAACAATCGCCGGACCTGATCGGGTTTATTGCGGGACAAACGGGCAAGATCAAGGCCCTGGCAGCGGCCGACCTGGAATCGCACCTGGAACTGGCCAAACAATTTCTGAATATAGGCAAGCCTTTTATGTTTGAAGGTATCGGCAGCCTGGCTAAAATGCAGGCTGGTGGATATTCGTTTACCCCGGGCCACCTGATCACCGATAAGATAAAGGACACCACCGCCAAAGAAACAGCCGCCATCATTTCAACTGAAGAACCTGTAGGTGATTACCGGAGTATTTTTTATGCAAAGAAGGCCAAGACCAACTGGAAAAAGCCGGTAGCGATCTTACTGCTGCTTGCCGGCATCGTACTGGCCATCTGGGGCGGCTATACAGTATATAAGAGAACGACGGCCAAGAAAAATAACAATCCTGGTGAACTGGCTAAAGAAGATAAAACCGTTCTGCTGCCAGATTCGGCGGCCATCTTAAACACTAATCCGGTGACCACATCGGCCAACCCACCAGCCAGCACTCCTGCTACTGCCACGGTGCCGGTTCCGTCGGGTAATTATAAGTTTGTGATTGAAAATGCCACCCGTGTACGGGCACTCAGTCGCTACAAGAAGCTAAAAGGATACGGTATTAATATACAGATGGAAACAGCCGATTCTTTAAACTTCAAGTTATTCTTTGTTTTTCCTGCTGCCATTGCTGATACGGCCCGCATCACGGATTCTTTGCGGAAAGTATATTCTCCGGCGGGCGTCACAGCGTATGTGGAGAATTAGAAAAGAGGTTTCTTTATTTTAAATAGTTATGCCGGACGCATTTGCATGGCGATCCTGATCATTGCTGCAAAGAAAGGCACCGTTACCAGGTCGTCTAATATACCCGCTCCAAATGTGGCAATATCTTCTGCAAACGTGGCTATTAAGCCTACTACACCTATTCCGATGATCAAATCAATCAAATCCTGATTATTTTCCAGAAATGCCCGGATGGCCGCTCCTGAAGTTGCACCAGTTCGAATAGCTTCTTCTGCAAAATCCCGGACCCGGTCCCAACCGCTTCTCTGCCTTATTCTTGCAGGTTCCGGTGCTTCCGATGGTACCGGAACGGGAACAGGCAAAGGCGTAGATGAACCAATTACCTGGTAAACCATCAAACCGGGAGAACACCATTCAATCTGCACGGTATAACTTCCGATAACTAAGGTTCTGCCCGGATACATAGAAGGCAGCATAGGTACAATCGCAGCAATACCCTGTCCAGTACGCCAGGCAACTTGCGGGGCATCGGTAGCATTTCCCTGTGTAAGATAGCCACCCAATTGAGCAACCCCGTCAACAACGCAGTTCCAGCTCGCCGGTTTAATTTCTGCGATCTGCATAGCCGGACCAACCCTGCAACTAAGATCCGGGAATCCCATACCCGCCCTGCCTCCAATGATCTGCGGCGCTATGCTTGCCATGTCCTCCCCACATAATCCGGAAGTACGGAGTGCCGCTGCTGAAGCACCTGGAATTCCAAATCCTGAAAGACCACCGGAAACGGACCGCATAAAATCAGCCTGTATAGCCAGATGTATAGCAGTTCCTGTAAGTACACGGCCAAGGGCGCCAACAGGGTTGTTCAGCAAACCTCTGCAAGCCGGAGCGAATCGTTGTATTTTTCGGGAAACACCCTTACTCTGTTGTACGGTATGGGTAAGTTCATGCGCCAGCAAATGTTTCCCCTCATTTGAATTTGGATTGTACTGCCCTTCATTAAAATAGATATCATTCCCTACTGTAAATGCTTTAGCATTCAATTCCCGGTTCATTTGCACCGATTCATGACCAGTATGGATTTTGACATAGCTGAAATCTGTACCAAACCTGCTTTGCATAAACGATAGAGTATGGCCGTCCATACTGCTACCGCTCCCCCTGCTTGAATTTATCTGGTTAGTAACAGTGTCAGATGCTACAGCACCGGCAGATGATTCCTTTCGCTGGATAAAAGAGATGAGTGGTTTGCGTTGCAATTTATCTTCTTCTTCGCATTCATTGCACTTTCGCTGGATGAAGTTTTGTTCCGGCATCCGCACAACGGTGTCGGCTATTGCATCTGCTTCAAGTTCCAATGGATCGTCTGTGGAACCAATGGATAATTTACACTGTAAATGAACATGCTGTAACTCTTCACCCCATATCTCCTGTTTTAAAGATTCCTGAGCCGGAATAACTTCATTAGCCACTGCGGCAACTTTGATTGGCGATTGATGCGACATGGTACTGTGTTCAGACATAAAATATAATTAAATATGTAACCACCCAAATAGCTATTAATCATTGAACATCCCTGATAAAATGTGCAAATGACTCTGCATTAAGCAATTGCTCAATAGTAGAATTTTGTGCATATTCCTCTTCAAAC
>CALSAT010000121.1:0-9564 GCA_943372905.1 Bacteroides fragilis
ACAGCCGGCACCGTTATCAACGCAACGGTGATAACAGAAACACAGCCCTACTTTGTGGTGCGTTCACAGATTGTTCCTTTGCCCAATAAGAATTATTATGTGCTGTCGGCTGGCACCTTACCATTGCCTTTACAACCTTATGTGTCCTATCAGACAAAGCTGGCAAAACTGGATTCCGCTTATAATATCATCTGGTCAAAACATCATGCTGCGGTAAACCTGGGCCAGTATTTTTATGCCGCATCCGATGCTGATGAAAGCATGGTAATAGCCGGAAATGAAGTAGGTAGTGTAAATGCTTATTATTCTTCCCAGTCGGCAAAAATAGTTGTAAGAAAAATAGACTCCTCAGGTATAGCGCCGTTTACCTCCTGCACACTGTACGATCAGCCGATGGCCAAAACGCCAATCACCGTACTCCATCAACCATTTAGCTGGACAAGCGATGTGGCATCAACGACTGTGTCCGAAAACCTGCAAGTTGTCAATTATAGTTTTTATCCTGAGCTAAGATATAAATGCCCCGACTATGTGGACTCCTGCAGTTTTCTGAAAGTAACGGGTCCCCGCAATGTTTGCAACCTTTCGGATAGTTATACTTATACCATTCACAAAAACAAAGGCTGCGGACAACCAACGCAATGGAACATTCCTTCTTCGGTATCCATTCTACTACAAACAGATACTGCTATTACCGTTCGTTTTACTGCATTGGGTAGTTATACAATTGCAGCCACACTGCCCTTTGGCTGTGCGCCGGTAAAGGATTCTGTAAAAGTTTTGGTGGCTTCCAATATCCCCCCTCTTAATCTCGGCGCAGATACAAGTCTTTGTCCTTCTACCTCCACCACGCTTCATGCCGGACCTCTTTATTTATCCTATCTCTGGCAGAATGGAAGTACCGATTCATTGTTCCAGGCTGGTACTCCGGGTATATATTGGGTGGAGGTGAAAGACTCTTGTGGGAACTTATTACGGGATTCTGTCACTATTACCGCCGCCGCGGCAGTTCCCCTTTCTCTGGGACCAGACCGAACCATGTGCAAAGGAGATACCCTTCACCTGGATGCTCCATCCGGTTTTTTAAATTATACCTGGTCACCAAACTATAATATCAGTTCCACTGTCAGTCAGCATGTAATAGTAAGCCCCGTTATAGATACTGCTTATTATTTAAAGGCAGAAAAAACTACCGGTTGCTTTGGTTTTGATACCGTGCGCATTACTATTCAGCAGGCTCCGCCTATTCAACTGGGTGCTGATAAAAGTTTTTGCACCGGAGACAGTGCTGTTCTCAATGCCGGGCCGGGCTTTGCTTCCTATCAATGGAACAATGGACAAATCTCTCCGCAGATTACAGTATATGCTGCGGGCTCCTATTCCGTAATTGGAACTGCCGCAACAGGTTGCCGTTCATATGATACTCTGCGTATTTTGAATGTGTACCCATTGCCCGTGATTTCACTCAATAAAGACACCACCCTGTGTACTGGTGATATCCGTGTTTTAGATGCCGGTGCGGGACACAGCTCTTACCTTTGGAGCAATGGGCAAACAAGTCCTGCTATCACCGTCAATACTACCGGTATCTATAGTGTACATATAATAGATTCTCATGGATGCGCCGGTACAGATAGTACCCGAATCACCAAAATACTTCCACTTCCCGCCGGTTTTCTTCCGGGAGATACTGCAATATGTAATTATGGTTCTACGCAGCTGAGCGTAACAGGCACATTTAGCAAATATACATGGAGCACTGGCAGTACAAGTCCTTCAATATTCATTTCAGCTCCGGGATGGTACTGGTTACAAGTGCAGGATAAAAGTAATTGTACCGGGAAGGATAGTATATTAGTAAGCACTAAAGAATGTATCAAAGGATTCTTTATGCCGTCAGGCTTTACCCCAAACAATGATGGTAAAAACGACTTACTGAAACCCCTTCTTTTCGGAAATATAAGACAATACCAGTTTTGGGTGTACAATCGCAGCGGGCAGTTAATATTTGAAACAACTGATCCCACTAAAGGATGGGATGGAAGATTGAAAGGTCAGCTACAAGATGGCAATGTGTTTGTATGGATGTGCCAATACCAATTTGAAGGCGAACCTGTCAACGTTGAAAAGGGTACGGCTGTTCTAATCCGGTAACTGTACTTCGTTCTTACTTATTTACAAACCGGTACCCCACACCCGATTCTGTCAGCAGGTACTCGGGCCGGTTGGGGTCCGTCTCTATTTTCTTGCGCAGCTGCGCTATAAACACCCGCAAATATTGCGACTGGCTGATGAAGCCCGGTCCCCACACCGCCCGCAGCAGGTATTGGTGGGTCAGCACTTTGCCCTCGTTGCGGGCCAGCAGCGCCAGCAGGCTGTATTCCGTCAGGGTCAGTTTCACCAGTTCATTATTCTTCTTCACCGTCCGGGTGGCCAGGTCTATCTCCAGGTCGTTCCCGCTTATCAGTGGCTCCCCGTCATCCGCCACCACGCTCCGCAGGGCCGAGCGGATGCGGGCCAGCAGCTCCCCCGTGCGAAAGGGCTTTCGCAGGTAATCATTAGCGCCATTATCCAGCGCAGTGATGATGTCTTCCTCACCCTGCAGTACCGACAAGATGATCACCGGGTTGGTGTACCACTGGCGCAATGCTTTCAGTACGGCATGGCCGCTTTGGTCCGGCAGGCCCAGGTCCAGCAGTATCATATCCGGCGGGTGGTTCGCCGCCATTATCAGTCCCTCTTTCGCCGTGGCCGCCGTCGTCACCGCATAGTTATTCGTATGCAGGGTTATCTCCAGCAGCTTCCGCATCTGCGCCTCATCATCTATCACCAGTATTTCCGCTTTGTTCATTCCGGTACTTTTATGGGTGATGTTTGCACGGGTATATGCAGGGTAAACCGGGCCCCGCCGGTGAGTACGTTTTGCAGCTCCGCCACACCGCCCATTGCTTCGGTAAATCCTTTTACGATGGACAGGCCCAGGCCGGTGCCGGTCTCCTTATTGTCTTTCAGCCGGTAAAACTTTTGAAACACATTCCGTATCTCCTCCTCCGGAAAGCCGCTGCCGTTATCTTCCACCACTATCTCCAGGTTATCCGTGTAGCAGGCCGCCGATATGCTGATGGTGCTTTGCGCCGGTGTGTATCTCACGGCATTTATCAGCAGGTTGTACAGTACCGTTTCCAGCATCACTTTATCCAGTTTGCACAGAGGCAGGTGCGGGTTGATGCTGATATTGATCTTCTGCAGCGGTTTGTTTTCCTCCAGCCGCCGCACCACTTCATACACCGTCTCACCTATATCGCACCAGTCTTTTTTCGGTTGCAGAAAGCCCGATTCTATTCTCGACATGTTCAGCAGGTTCTCCACCTGCTGGTGCAGCCGGAAAGAAGCTTTCGCAATCTCCTTCACCAGTTGCTTTTTATCCTCCGGGCTCAGGTTATTATCCTCCGCCTGCAGGTTATCCGTAGCGCCGATGATGGCCGCTATCGGTGTCTTTAATTCATGAGATAATGAGTTGAGAAAAGTATTGTAGAGTTTTACCGCTTTCGCCTTTTCTTCCCGCAGGCGGGCCAGTTTTTCCACCTGTCTTATTTTATAGGTCAGCACGGCATTCACCATAGCAATGATAAAATACATCACCAGCAGAATAGCATCCTCCGCAGCCTCCACATGTATGGTAAAATGGGGCGGAATAAAAAAGAAGTCCCAGATAAAAGCAGACAAAGCAGCAGAGAGCAGCACCGGGTATATCTCAAATGAAATAGCAATAAGTGAAACAGTAACCAATAAGATAAAGGCCACCACCCGGTAGCCGATATACGGGGTAAGGGCATAGCAAACAAGCGATACCGTGATCACCAGCAATACGCTGAACAGGTATTGCAACCGCTGATCGATCTTATGAGGGTGTAGCCGCATCATTGCGGTACAAATGTAGAGAGGGCGGGGGAATGGTCAATGGTGAATAGTGAACAGCCAATGGTATCGTAAAGTCTTTTCGTCTTTCGGACTTCCCGTCTTCCCTCCGCATAAAGATTTTATAAAGATTTGGCTTGCCGCAAGCCGGTTTCTTTCGTAGCGCAGGTGGCGTATCTACTTTTGTTGATTAATAATTTATCACACACCATGTCTGTATCACTAAAGAAGGCCACACCGGCCGGATTACTTATCGCTCTCGGTATTATTTTTGGCGACATCGGCACCTCCCCGCTCTATGTACTCAATGCCACCACCAATGGAAAAGTTATTTCAGAAGAGCTGATACTCGGTGTGCTCTCCTGCATCATCTGGACACTCACGCTGCAAACCACCATCAAGTATGTGGTGCTTACCCTGCGGGCAGATAATAAAGGAGAAGGAGGCATCTTTTCTCTCTATGCCCTCGTGCGCCGCCGGAAAAAATGGTTGGTCATTCCGGCCATGGCCGGTGGGGCCGCCCTGCTGGCCGACGGGATGATCACTCCGCCCATCTCTGTTACCTCCGCCATAGAAGGATTAAAACAAATACCCGCCCTGTCACACATCAGCCAGTGGACCATTGTCTATATCGTCATCGCCATCATCAGTGTGTTGTTCTTCCTGCAGCAATTCGGCACGGCGCTTATCGGCCGCTTCTTCGGGCCGGTCATGCTCATCTGGTTCTTTATGCTCGCCTCTCTCGGATTGATACAGATGTTTAATGAGCTGTCGGTACTGAAAGCTTTAAATCCTTATTATGCGGTCAACCTTCTGAGCACCTATCCCAACGGGTTTTATATTTTGGGCGGCGTCTTTCTCTGCACCACCGGGGCAGAGGCCCTCTATTCCGACCTGGGCCACTGCGGCAAATGGAACATCCGCTACTCCTGGATATTGGTAAAAACCTGCCTGGTATTAAACTACCTGGGCCAGGGAGCCTGGTTGCTGCACCTGCACAATGGAGATATGGTTTCTGCAGAGATGATCGAGAAAGGGTTCAACCCGTTCTATGGCATCATGCCGTCGTGGTTCCTGTACTTCGGTATCAGTATTGCCACGGCAGCCACCATCATTGCCAGCCAGGCATTGATATCCGGTTCCTTTACACTCGTTAGCGAAGCCATGCGGCTGAATCTCTGGCCCAAGCTCAAGATCGTTTATCCCACCGAAACAAAAGGCCAGTTGTATGTACCCGCAGTGAACACTTTATTGTTTGTCGGCTGCATTGGTATCGTTTTGTATTTTAAAAAAGCCACCAACATGGAGGCCGCCTATGGCCTCGCCATCACCGCCACCATGATCGCCACCTCCATATTGTTTGCCAACTTCCTGGTGCTGCAGCGGGTAAAGTCGTGGCTGGTGTACCTGTACCTGTTTGTTTATCTCACCATCGAGATCGGTTTCTTCTATGCCAACCTGGATAAGTTTCCGCATGGTGGTTATGTTACCCTTATCGTTGGTGGTTTATTATTCGTGGTCATGTTCACCTGGTTCCGGGCCCGCAAGATTAAGAACCGCTATGTGGAGTTTGTGCGGCTGGAACATTATATACCCAAGATACAGGAGCTGAGCAATGATAAATCCGTACCCAAGTATGCCACCCACCTGGTCTATCTCACCAGTGCCGACAATCCGAAAGAGATAGAGCATAAGATCATTTACTCCATCCTGAACCGTAAACCAAAGCGGGCCGACATCTACTGGATGGTGCATGTGGATACCGTGGATGATCCGTACACCACCGAGTACAAAGTATCACATATCATCCCCAATGATATTATCCGGGTCGATTTCCGGCTGGGCTTCCGGGTGCAGCCCCGTATCAACCTGCTGTTTCGTAAAGTGGTGGAAGACCTGGTGGCCAATAAAGAAGTGAATGTGCGCAGCCGCTACGAAAGCCTGGAACGTAATAATGTGACCGGCGATTTTTCCTTTGTGGTAATGGAAAAATACCTGAGCCAGGATAATGAATTACCGGTGATAGAGAAGCTGGTGATGAAAGTGTATTTCTGGCTGAAGGATGTGAGCCTGTCGGAAGAAAAAGGGTTTGGCCTGGACTCCAGTAATGTGGTGGTGGAAAAGTTCCCGCTGATCGTAGCGCCGGTCACCGGTTTACGGTTAAAGCGCATAGAAGAATAATGACCAACCGGAGTAATAATATTTTATCTGTTCTCCTTATAGCAGCAGCCTGGGTCATTGCTATTGGGCTGGCGTATGCGGTCTATTGTAAGGTGAGGATACTGTTGCATAAATGAGGGAGGGGAGTTATGGGTTTTTGGCTTCCTTAAAACTTGAAGTCGCAAATTGCTGCTTCAAGTTTTACAGGTTCCTCCTCTTTCCCCTTTTTGACATTCCGGTTTGGAATATCAAAAATTCTCCCGTTTGAAGGAAGTTAAGCAAGAAACCACCTCATTCACTATTATCTGTTCACTTTTCACTATTCCTCTTAAACCCAATGCTGTTTCGGGGTGGCGGTGGCGGGTTCAGTAATTGTTTCAGGTACTGGAATACCAGGGCTATATCATCATCATGCTGCGTCAGCTTGCGTTCTATTTTTTCCAATTGCAGTAATATGTCTTTATGAGTGAGGAGCAGCTCTTTCATTTTGGCAAACACCCGGATGATCTGGATATGCACCTGTATGGCCGTTTCGCTATTCAATACGGATGAAAGCATGGCCACTCCTTGTTCGGTGAAAGCCAGGGGCAGCTTACGATAACCACCCCAACTTGATGTCACAAATTGTGATATCAAGTTTTCAAATTCCGGCTGAGTAAGCTGAAACATGAAATCCTCAGGAAACCGGTCCTTGTTTCTGCGAACCGCCTGATTTAATGTCCTGGTTTCTACACCATATAATTCTGCCAGATCCCGGTCCAGCATCACTTTTTGTCCGCGGATAAAATAGATCTTGTTCATCACCAGTTCTTCTGGTAGTACCGGTGGCTTGCCTGCTTTTGCCATAGGGTTTTGTTTATAAAGGGTTACAGATTCAGGTGTCAAATATAGAACAATTATTATGTGTATTGGCCCTAGTTAATAATTCTTTCATGCCATCACCAGCTAATTATAGTGTAAGTTTGTTCCCTACACTAAAAAAATAATCATAATGCCTTCTGTAAAAGCTTACGGCGCCGAAAGCGCCACCTCCGCCATTGCGCCCCTTACCATTGAGAGAAGAGACCCTAAACCACATGATGTGGAGATAGAGATCCTGTTCTGCGGCATCTGCCATAGTGATCTGCATACTGCCCGCAATGAATGGGGCAATGCCGTATATCCCTGTGTGCCGGGCCATGAAATAGTGGGCCGGGTAACCGCCGTGGGTGATCATGTAAAGAAATTCAAGGTCGGCGATCTCGCCGGTGTTGGTTGCCTGGTGGACAGTTGCCGGGAATGTGACAACTGTAAAGACGGACTGGAACAATACTGTGCGGGTGGCCCCACCTTCAGCTATGGCAGCCCGGAAAGAGATGGCAGCGGTATCACCCATGGTGGTTACAGCAAATCCATCGTTTCACACGAAGATTTTGTATTACACATCTCTGATAAATTGCCGCTGGCAGCTACAGCGCCATTGCTCTGTGCCGGTATCACCACTTACTCACCACTGCGCCACTGGAAAGTAGGCAAGGGAACAAGAGTAGGTATCCTGGGCCTGGGTGGTCTTGGCCATATGGGTGTTAAGATAGCAGCAGCCATGGGTGCCGAAGTAACCATGCTGAGCCATTCTGCTTCCAAAGAAAAAGATGCCGCTAAGCTGGGGGCACACAAGTTTGTACTTACCAGCGATGCAGAACAGGTAAAAGCAGTTACCGGTTATTTTGATTTTATTCTTGATACTGTTTCAGCAGAGCATGATTATAATTTCTACCTCGCCCTGTTGCGCACCAGTGGAGTGATGGTATGTGTAGGAGTACCGCCCACCCCGGCTGTTATCCCTGCATTCAATGTCATCTTCGGTCGCAAGAGCTTTGCCGGTTCACTCATCGGCGGCCTTCCCGAAACACAGGAGATGCTGGACTTTTGTGCTGAACATAACATTGTATCCGATATCGAACTGATCCGTATGGATGAGATCAATGAAGCCTATGAAAGAATGCTGAAAGGCGATGTGCGGTACCGGTTTGTGATAGATATGGCTACGCTGTAAGAGGGAGTCTGTTATAAATAATTTGAAGCGGTCTGTAAAGGGCCGCTTTTTTTATTGGTTGAGATGCTGAACCAGGTAATTATACCAAATAGACATTAATAGCAAAGATCTGTTTTAGATCAGTAGCACATCGGTAACGAAGCGACAAAATACAGGCACACGGATAATACGGGTTGGATGGATGAATACTGATCTTTTACGCCGCTTCGCAGCGTAAACCGGATAATCAATTGCAAAATGTATTTTAAATGTCTATTGAGTATTACACAGGGGTACAATGGAGTGATGTATAAATAAAGTAAAGAAGCAGGAGCTTGGTCAAACACCTTTAATTTTTTTACATTTGGGTATGAAGAAGTCAGTTCATATATTCCGGTCTGTTGAAGAACAAGAACTGTATCACAAAAAACTAATGGCCTGCTCCACTGCCACCGACCGTTTCCGTAAGCTTTATCAAATGCAGCTATTTAATCAACTGCTTCATCCGGTTGCAGACAAATCCCGCAAAATACGCATTGGCAAATGGACATCCTGAATCATGAGTTTCTATTATTTCTGCAATGTGCGGCTAAAAACAATGTCCGTTATTTGCTGATTGGGGGCTATGCCGTTAACTATTATGGATATAACCGTCATACTGCGGATATGGACGTATAATATTCTAAAAGAAATTATAAACAGCAGGAAAGATAAATAATGAAAGGGCTTATAACCCTAGTTCAGCTATATCTTCCAAAACCTCTGCTTTCCCCAATCCAAAATACTCCTTCACCTTCTCCACCATTCCATCCCTGTCTCTTATCACCAGCAAAACTTTATGTTGCCGCCGGAGCAATACCTCTTGAAGTATCTCCGCAAAGCCTTCGCCTTTTAATTCCAGCGGGCCTATTTCATCAATGATCAGCCAGCCGTCTTTATCGATCCCGTCCCTTATTATTTGTATCGCTTTATCGAAATTGTTTTTACTGAATATAAATCGTCCCACCGTCAGCGTTTCTGTTTCTCCCGCTTTTGCTTCCATTAAAAAAAGCTGCCGCGACTGCACATTCATAAATACCCTTTTTCCTTCCACCAGCGGTGTCAGTATGCCGTACACATCGTTTCTGTTCTCTGTCCATTTTACCAACGAGGTCGTCTTGCCACTTTGAATGGGTGCAGTAAGTATCCACACCTTTTCAATTGCCGGTGGTGTAAGCGCATTTGCCAGCAGTATTTTACTCCAGTCATTTATTCTTTTCAGGCCTTTCGCACCAGCAGCCGCTTTCCAGCTTTGTACGATCAGTTGTTGTGTGGCGGGTAACAGGTTCAGCACTTCCTGTACTTCCTGCTGCACTTCACTTTTCTTTCGCTGCAGCCAGCGGTGCAATAATTGCTTTACCAGTGGACCAATAATAAAAACCCATCCCAATACAATGATGAGGGAGCGCAGTAATATCTTCAATGAAACATGG
>CALSAT010000122.1:0-9490 GCA_943372905.1 Bacteroides fragilis
GGCTGATAGTTTTAAGTGGATTAATAAAGGCTCAAAGTTTGAAGTGATTCTGTGCCAGGTTAACCTTTATATGAACGCCTGTTATGAAGTATTTTACAACAGGATAGGGAGTGCTGCCGGACGATAGCCGAATAATTATTAAAGCCTTACGGAAAGCTACTATGAATCGTTGATATTTTACCCGGTATAAAAGGCTTGTTTGTAGACGAGTCTCACAGTCTGGCCATGTGTGTGGAGTGGACTCGGCGTATTTACATATGAACAACGGCGAGTCCCGCCCTTAAATTCTTTTATTAACAAATACTGCTGGCGAAGACTGCGCCTGCGAAGGTGGAAGGAAGACCCGGACAGAAAGAAGGCCTGTCCCGGCTTTTTCTTCAGGAAGGAATCTGAGCGTATATACCAGTATGCAGTTACAGTCTTTGAGATGCCTACTTTGGCGGTAGGGGCTTGATTTATGAATATGACAAGGTAAAACAAATTTATAGCTCCTATAGCACTTGTTGTTGCTCTATTGTCTGCGCTGTAGCACCCACAAACAAGACAGAACAGCCGCATGTTACTTTTTTGGAACACAGGCAAGGGTGGAGACTTAATCTTCAAGTAACCCAACGGTAATTCTATATTCTACAGTATCGAGAGCTATCCCATAAATCGCTTCAGTACTAAAAAAGAGACCTTTGGTCACAGTTCTACCTTCACTTTTTAGAAAATTAAAAATTTTCACTGCCAAATCTTCAGAAATAGGATTACTTCCTAATGGTGAAACAGTAATCATTCTTTGCTTATCACTAAAAGCAGAGAGTAAAATATTTTTTTGTTCATCTGTAATATCACGTTTTCTAGGTGAAGGGTAAAAATTAGCTTCATTAACTTGTACACCCTGATTTGGTGCATTATTGATAATTTGGTTTCTTGGCTGTATCTTAATTGTATCTTTTATGTTTGTAGGCTTCTCTTTATATATAATTACGGTTTGAAGGTTTTTATTTTGTGGCCCTTTCTTTGCACTATCTATTGAAAGAGTACTATTATATGTGTTATTTTCAATCTTCACGTCTCGTCCTGCACTATAATTATTGATGGAACCCGTATCTACTTTTTGTTGTGTAATATTTTGAAATGAAGAAGTGGTATCATCTTTTTTCTTAGAATTTGTTATAATTGCAAATACACCACCGCCAACAACTGTTGCCACAGCAGCCCATATTAAATACTTTCCATTGATCTTTGCAACTTTCTCACCGTCAGAAGTTCTTTTTGCTTTACCCATAAACAATTTATTATTTCAGATAAAAGCCCCCACATTCCTGCAGGGGCTTCACTTTTATCTTTTCACTTTTATCTATCAATCTATTCCCTTACTTCACTTCCTCATACGGCACATCCGTCACATTATCGGTGCTGCCGGCATTGGCATCAGCGGTATGGGGTTGTTCGGCACCGGGTTGGCCAGCACCAGCTGCGCCACCTTCAGTTGATTTGTACATGTCTTCGCTGGCGGCCGTCCAGGCAGCATTCAGGGCGGCCATCGCGGTATCAATCCCAGCTAAGTCCTGTGCTTTGTGGGCTTCTTTCAGTTTCTCAGCCGCCTGTTCAATAGTGGCTTTCTTATCTGCCGGTATCTTCTCGCCGTATTCTTTCAGTTGTTTTTCTGTCTGGAATACAAGGCTGTCGGCCTGGTTCAGTTTTTCCACTTTTTCTTTTTCGGCTTTATCGCTGGCCTCATTGGCCTTGGCTTCGGCTTTCATTTTTTCCACTTCTTCCTTGCTCAGTCCGCTGCCGGCCTCTATATGTATCTTCTGTTCTTTACCAGTGCCTTTGTCTTTGGCGGTCACATGCAGGATACCGTTGGCATCAATGTCGAAGATCACTTCTATCTGCGGTACGCCTCTCGGGGCCGGTGGTATGCCATCCAGGTTAAAGATGCCAAGGCTCTTGTTGTCTTTGGCCATGCTTCTTTCACCCTGCATCACATGTATCTGCACACCGGGCTGGTTGTCGCTGGCGGTGCTGAACACTTCTGATTTCTTGGTGGGAATAGTGGTATTGCTGGGAATCAGCGGCGTCATCACTCCACCCATTGTTTCGATACCGAGGGAAAGCGGGGTTACGTCCAGCAGCAGCACATCTTTTACTTCACCGGTCAGTACGGCACCTTGTATGGCAGCGCCTACGGCCACCACCTCATCGGGGTTCACGCCTTTGTTGGGTTTCTTACCAAAGAATTTCTCTACGATCTCCTGCACTTTAGGGATACGGGTACTTCCGCCCACCAGTATCACTTCATCAATTTGTGAAGTGGATAAACCGGCATCTTTCAGGGCTGCTTCGCAGGGCTTCAGGCAGCGGGCAAACAGGTTGTCTGCCAGCGATTCAAACTTGGCCCGGCTCAATTTTTTTACCAGGTGCTTGGGCACTCCGTCCACAGCGGTGATATAGGGAAGATTGATTTCTGTTTCGGAAGAAGAGCTCAACTCCACTTTGGCTTTCTCAGACGCTTCTTTCAGGCGCTGCAGGGCCATGGGGTCTTTGCGCAGGTCGATGGCCTCGTCTTTTTTAAATTCATCAGCCAGCCAGTCCATGATCACTTTGTCAAAGTCGTCCCCACCCAGGTGGGTATCACCATTGGTGCTTTTTACTTCAAATACACCATCACCAAGTTCCAGTACAGAAATATCGAACGTACCACCACCCAAGTCAAATACGGCGATCTTCTGGTCCTGCTTGGCTTTGTCCAGGCCATAAGCCAGGGCGGCGGCTGTAGGTTCGTTCACTATCCGGCGCACATTGAGACCGGCTATTTCACCGGCTTCTTTGGTGGCCTGGCGCTGGGCATCGTTGAAGTAGGCCGGCACGGTAATGACGGCTTCGGTCACTTCATGACCGAGGTAGTCTTCGGCCGTCTTTTTCATTTTTTGCAGCACCATGGCGCTTATTTCCTGCGGGGTGTAAAGTCTGCCATCTATGTCAATACGAACGGTATTATTGTCACCTTTCGCTACTTTGTAGCTCCAGTGGCTGATCTCTTCGGTCACCTCATCAAACTGGCGGCCCATAAAACGCTTTACCGAGGCGATGGTATTATGGGGATTGGTGATAGCCTGGCGTTTGGCCGGGTCACCTACTTTGCGTTCGCCATTTTTCAAAAAAGCCACTACAGACGGGGTTGTACGGCGTCCCTCGTCGTTGGCTATCACTACCGGCTCGTTTCCTTCCATTACAGACACGCAGCTATTGGTAGTTCCTAAGTCGATTCCTATGATCTTTGCCATGATATATGGGTTTTAGTGTTCGCTATTGGTTGTCAATCATTATGCCGTGCCGGGGAAATGTGAAAAATTGTCAGGTTTTTGGATGGCACAGACGACAGACGGCAGCACATGGAGCAATGAATCTGGCAGGAATGGTTAAGTCACCCAGGTTGGAGGTCTCTTATTTTTTAGCCCGGCTGCAGTTCGTTGTGGCATCGTCCCTTGCGTCGCTCCGTTCAGGGTCCCGTTTTCATGGCATCCGTAAATACCTCTTTATTGCCCTTGCCTGCCTTACTTACCCGTCCGGACTGGCGGGGTACTTTATGCTTTATCCCTGCTTTTACCACGGTTTCCTTATAGATAACCCGCAGATAAGCCGCTGATAAGCCGGAGATAACCCGATGATAAGCCGGTGTATAAGAAGCGGCTTATCTATGGGTCATCTGCGGTTCATGTCCCTGTTATTTGCCTTTCAGGTATCTTTTTGCGTCATGATTACCAGCAGCCAACCTGCCCGTTGCCTGCCTGGAATGAAGAACCCGGCACCCTTGTCCCCGGTAAGTGCCTTTACCCATTCCGCAAGATTCAAGAACTTAGTTTTTCATACTCTCCTTATTTTTAGCCTTTAAACCCAACCGCTATGCCCAAAACGATGGCTGATAAGCTGAGGATCAAAGCCAATTTTGAATTACTGACACTTAATGCCCCGGCCAATTTTAAGAAAGGGCTGGGCGTTTTGCCAACAGGTGTGAAGATCACCGATACCGGAAAAACCTATGACCAGGTGCATTGGTTTGTACTGAACCGGGCACAATTGGAAAAGGAACTAAGCAAGGTGATGAAGCTGGTAAAACCGGAAATAACGGTGTGGGTATATTACCCAAAAGGTACTTCGGGCTTGCAAACCGACCTGAACAGGGATACCGGCTGGGATTGCCTGATGAAGGAACAAGAGAAGCTTAGCTGGATCAATCTTTTTTCTTTTGATGCTACCTGGTCCATCTTTGGTTTGCGGGCCAAAACGGACGCCGATAAAAAGAAAGAAGCAGTACCGAAAGCTCCGCGGGAGATATTTAACTGGGTGAATGCCCAAACGAAGGAAGTAAAACTGCCGAACGACCTGGTGGCAGTATTCAAAAAGAATAAAAAAGAAGCGGCTTTATTTGAAGCATTATCATTTAGCAATAAGAAAGAATACATTGAGTGGGTGGTGACAGCGAAGCGGGAAGAAACGAGAAAAGAAAGAATAACGGGTACAGTGGAACGATTGGGCAAGGGATGGAAGAACCCGGCTAACAGAGGATAGAGGATAGATGATAACGGTCAGATGATAGTTCTCTTCGGGATGATCTGACACCGGGAGAAATAGTTGAACTGGCAGAATTATTATCTATTAACTTTTATCTTTTAACTGTCACTTATCATCTATAATTATCTTTAGCAAGTGAATCTGACCACCGATATATACCAACGGATAGTAAGTGCCAAGTTATTTATTGATAATAACTACCAGGATACGATCGACCTGGACATAGTGGCGCAACAGGCACTGATCTCTAAATTTCATTTTCACCGGATATTCAAACAGGTGTATCATAAAACGCCGCATCAGTACATTACCCAAAAGCGGCTTGAGAAAGCCAAAACGCTTTTGTCGGAGAATAAGCTGGTAACGGAGGTTTGCAATGAAGTGGGGTTTGAAAGCATCACTTCCTTTACTTCTTTGTTTAAAAAAGAGATGGGCTTCCCTCCCACTTACTACCGAAATATGGCCTGGCTGAAAAAGCAAGCCTCACTACAGCAGCCAAAGCGATTCATTCCACATTGCTTTATTGAACAATATAAGTTTAGTGAATAGATGATAACTGATAGATGACAGTTCTTCAATCTAAACTATTTCCCAGGGCTTTGAAGGCTCTCCCGCAAAGAAAGAACTATCATCTGCCAGAAAAGCAAGATTCAAGAACCGCTTCTCCCCTTTCCACCTTATTTTTATTTTCTAAAACAAAAACCATGGTAACAAAATTCTCGCACACCACTCTTTTTGTACTCGATCAGGAAAAAGCATATAACTTTTATGTGAACATCCTGGGCTTTAAAGTAAATACCGATGTAGTGATGGAAAGCGGCTACCGCTGGCTGACAGTGAACCCGCCGGAACAGCCAGAGCTGGAAGTGGTATTGATGCCGGTACTGCATGAAAGCATGAAAAAAAGCGATACCTGCCCTGATGGCTTTGATGAAGAAAGCCGCAATGCTTTTAAAGTATTACTTGAAAAAGGCATTATGGGAGCTGGTGTGTTATATACCAACGACTGCCGTGCTGCCTACGAAGAGCTGAAAGCAAAAGGCGTAAGCCTTACCGAACCGAAAGAACAATTCTATGGTATTGAATGTGTGGTAAAAGATGGCTGTGGTAACTGGTTTAGTATGACGCAGCCGAAAAGCTGAGAGAGATAATAGATGATAACTAATAGATAATAGTTCTTCTATAGGTAACTTTTCTAAATCCTGGCGACGATCCCGGATTGAAAGAACTATTATACATTAGTTATTATCTGTCATCTATTATCTCTCCCTCTTCTTTCTTCGCTAAAAATTCACAATTCCTTTTTCATTCTTTGGTTATTTTTGGTCATTAATCACCAGCATGAACAGAAAAGGAATTCTTTTTTTCTTCGCCCTTACGACCGCTATCAGTTCTTATTCGCAAAAGATCAACCCGGAAAACCCGGACCTCTCTCCCGGTAACTTCCGGCTCGATTCTTTACCCACGTCGGAGATCAATATTCCCATTCAGATCAACCTGAAACCCATGTATGCTATGGCGGAAAAAAGTGTGGACACGGTCTTCACTTCCCCGGGCTACCCGGATGGCTGGGTGCAGGATGGCTGCGATACCCGTTTTAAATATGTCTTTCGCCGCAGTCCGCTGAAAATAAGCGGCGCCGGCAATTCGATGAATATCGGCTTTACCGGTTTTTATAAGATCGTGGGCTCCACCCGGCTTTGTGCCAGCGGTACTATTCTTTCTCCCTGGACACCCGCCTGCAAATGCGGCTTTAGCGAACCTGAACGACGGGTGAATGTTTCTTTCTCCAATTCAGTAATGGTGCTGCCTGATTTTAAAGTCAATTTATCCGTCAAAAGAAATGAACCTGAACCATTGGACAAATGCGAAGTGTGTTTCTGGGGACAGGACATTACCAAACAAGTGATGAAAGGGTTGACGGCCGAACTGGACGCTTCCAAAGTATCTATGGAAAAGACCTATGGCTCGGTCAATCTTAAACCACGGTTTCAGCAGGTATGGGACCAATTGAATAAGGTGTACAGCCTGTACGGTTTGGGCTGGCTGCAGATCAACCCGCAGAAGGTCCGTATCAACAACCTTTTTATCAATAAAGATTCGCTGAATATATTCCTCGGCCTGTCGGCTAAACCTGTTATCAGTTTTGAAAAGCCGGTAGAAAAGAGATCCGCCATTCCCAATATGGGCACATTCAGCCGCAAGCAGGGATTTTCCATCTTTATGGATGCCGTGCTCAGTTATGATTCGCTCAGCAATATCATGAACATGAGCATCCGGGGCAAAGAGTTTGATTTCAAAAAAGGATTCATCAAAAAGAAATTCATCCTGGACTCCTGCAAAGTGTATGGCGGTGGTTTTGAAAAATTAGTCATTAAGATCAATTTCTCAGGCACCAACAACGGCGTGGTGTACCTGGTGGGCAAACCGGTATATGATAAGGACAAACGTACCCTTGAAGTGCAGGATATTGATTTTGATATTAAATCAAAGAATTTCCTGCTCGGCTCTGCTGACTGGCTTTTTGATAAAAAGATCACCAAAGAAATAAGCAAGTATGCCAGCTTCGACCTGGGTGCCTACATTGATACAGCGAAAACAACGATCAACCAGCAACTGAACCAGGAACTCATCAAAGGGGTGCGGAGTTTTGGAAATATAAAGGACATCAAACTGATCGGCCTCTATCCTATGCAACAGCACCTGGTGATACGCAGTAACTGTGCCGGCGACCTGTCGGTAAAAGTGGAATCAGTGAATTTCAGTTTGTAACAACGTGTTCATCCCGATGATACATAATAGATGATAATTCTATCTGTCCGGAGTTTCAGTAAAGCCCTCAGATATGTTACATATTGAAGAACTATCATCTATCCGTTATCATCTATCATCTGACATATCATCAGGAGTTGCCTTAAAAGAAAAATTGCGTTGTGCCAGGTAGCTGAACACCACCACAATGCAGATGGTCAATACCTGTGCTGCTACCGGGTAGATCCGCAGCCTTTCTACAAATACTTTCAGCAGTAAATAATTCAGCATCAGGTTGAACATACAGACCATGAAATAGCGGAACAATTGTATGCGGCCTTTCATATTGGAATCGCTGAACACCACATATTTTGACATGAAGAACCCCACCGGGAAGGTGATGCAAAAGGAAAGGAACAAGGCGGCTATATGTCCTTTGAAAGCATAGAAGCCAAAGTCAAACTGTTGTTCCCCGAAAATGTATTTAAAACTGATAAAGTAAATGAGGAAGCCGAGCAGCACATTGCCCCCGCCTGATGCAGCATAGCGAAAGGTCTGCAGGTTCATTATCCGGCGGAAGGGCGGATAAAAAAAGTCAATGATGGGCAGGATAAAATCCCGGGCACTATGTATGTGTTTTCGCATGAACAACAGCAAAATAAATGAAATTCCAAAGCGAAATCCCAAATTCCGTTGATTTTGCGAAAGAAACTTATGAAACGAAGGGATTTGAAATTTGCTAATTGGTATTTAGAGTGTTGGGTTTAGTAAATTTGCCGACTAAAGAAAAACAGGATGAGCATTGTACATGAGATAAAGCCTCTTATTGCCACGGAATTAAAGAACCTCTACCAGCAGGATTTTGCCGCATCGGACCTCACCATTAATATTACCAAACCGGAGTTTGAAGGTGATTATACACTGGTGCTGTTTTCTTTTGTAAAACAATTGAAAAGATCGCCGGAGCAATTGGGCGCTGAGATCGGCGAAGCATTGGTAAAAGCCAACCCGGATATCTTCACGGGATATAATGTGATCAAAGGATTCCTGAACCTGACGGTGGCCGACAGTTACTGGATCAATTTTTTGCAAACCCATTATGCAGAAACAACATTCGGTTCCCGGCCGGCCAATGGACAAAAGGTAATGGTGGAATACTCCTCTCCCAATACCAACAAGCCGCTGCACCTGGGGCATTTGAGAAATATATTCCTGGGATGGAGTGTGGCGCAGATGATGAAAGAGTCCGGTTATGAAGTGTATAAAACCTGTATCTCCAATGACAGGGGCATTCATATATGCAAGAGCATGGTGACATGGCAATTGTTTGGCAATGACAGCACCCCGGAAAGCACCGGTACCAAAGGAGATCATTTTGTAGGCGATTATTATGTGCGGTTTGGCGAAGAGCATAAAAAGCAGGTCGCTGTATTGATGGAGTCGGGTATGACAAAAGAAGTAGCGGAAAAAGAAGCGCCGATCATGAAAGCAGCCCAGCAAATGCTGGTGGACTGGGAAGCCGGGAAACCGGAAGTGATCGCACTATGGAAGACTATGAACAGCTGGGTGTACAGCGGGTTTGATACTACTTACAAAAGAATCGGCGCCGACTTTGATAAGACCTATTTTGAAAGCGATACTTACCTGCTTGGCAAAAAAGCAGTACAGGATGGGCTGGCCAAAAATGTGTTCCTGCAAAAAGAAGACGGCAGTGTGTGGATAGACCTGACCGCTGACGGACTGGATGAAAAAGTAGTACAGCGAAAGGATGGTACAGCCGTATATATTACCCAGGACATTGGCCTGGCAGCGCAGAAGCAGCAGGAATTTGGCTGCCAGCAAAGCATCTATGTAGTGGCGGATGAGCAGAACTACCATTTCAAAGTGCTGAAACTGATCTGCGAGAAACTGGGCATACCGGGAGCAGAAGGTATTTATCATTTAAGCTATGGCATGGTGGAGTTGCCTTCGGGCAGGATGAAGACCCGGGAAGGCACTGTAGTGGATGCAGATGATATCATTGAAGAAATGGTGAATGTAGCGAGGGCCAAAACAGAGGAACTGGGAAAGGTAAAAGACTTTACGCCGGAAGAACTGAAAGAACTGTACGACACCATCGCACTGGGCGCATTGAAGTTCTTTATTTTAAGAGTGGACCCTAAAAAGCGGATGATCT
>CALSAT010000123.1:0-9446 GCA_943372905.1 Bacteroides fragilis
AAGCCGTTCTGTCTTAGTTTGCACTAAAACCAGTAACAGCAGAGTTGTTTGCTGGTGAGTTATCACCGCCACCGCTGATGAATACACCCAGGTTCTGGTTGGTACCACTTGAAGTGCCGCCCAAACGGGTTGCTACAAATCCAACCTGTGAGAAATCAGCTTTCGCAATTACAATACCTGGTTTTGAAACAGCAATAATGTTGGCCCCGTCATCATAAAAATTCCAGTTGCCATTATTATTAGGTGTTCCACCACCTACGTTGGAAGTACCATTAATACCTGATTGCGGGGTGCCGGTAAGAGTAATACCAGGAACAGTGATGCTCCAGCCTGAAAGTTTAGGTATGGTTACGGTGATCACGCCACTGGTGGCTCCACCACCATTCTCCAGCACACCTATTAAGAAATCGCTGGCCTGGTTAGCGGTAAATAAAGCACCGTCTATCTGAACGATCGGTGTAAGGTCTGCACCAGCATTCAGGTTAGTGGGATCAGTGATAATAGAACCTGGTCCGGCTACATTTGGACGGAAATCAGGATTCAGGAAATCCCATGCATTAAGTAAAAGGGCACAGGTATTTAATGAGTCGTTTCCATAAACAGGATTAAATAAACGGGTCCGGGTAGCAGCATCTTCTGCAGCCAATGAAGTGGTTCCGTTATAAGGAGCACCACCTACCCAGGTGGTAGAGAAATCACCAGCAATGATATTGTTCCTGTATCTCAGTGAATCCTGGTCAACGTTGGCAAGGGCCAATGCGCCATCCAGGAACAAACCTCTCCAGTTATTCATGAAAATGCTGTTGAACACACTGATGTCTGTATTTCTTCTTAAACGGGCACCTCTTCTGTGTAATAAAGAAGTTGGTACGATACCAGGACCTGCATTAGAACCACAACGGAAAGCTCCGATCTGTGTTACATTATAAAACTTACAGGTTGTCTTGGGGTAACGGGTCTCTGAAGTACCGGGGTTATCGTTGTCAGACTCAAAGCCTGAAGAGTTAGATACATCGGACAGAGCAGGATCTTTGATGCCCAGTGCATACTGTACCGTACCACTAAAGCCATTATCTGTATCAAAATCATCGTCAATGTTTCTGTAAGCAACCAAGTGCTTACAATTTACTGAACCACCAAACCACTCAAAGGCATCATCATTGATAAAGGAGGTCTGTACATAATCAATAGTGGTCCCGTTTCCTACGGATCCCATGGTCAATCCATTGATCTCATTATTCGCAGAGAAAATAAATCCCCCGAACTCAATACGCACATATTTTAAAACACCTGAATTATCAGCATCATCAGTACCGCCATGATAGTTGCGTGATTCCGCAGCAGACAAACCTTCGATCAGGTTGTTATTGCCAAGGTTATGACGGGCTTTCCCCAGAATAAGAACGCCGCCCCAATCACCCTGGTTTCTTGCATTAGGAGCATTGTTGGAAGTGAAAACGATCGGGCTGCACTGAGTACCTTCTGCAATCAGTTTTGCGCCCCGCTGTACCAGTAAAGATGAATTACCACCACTTCCACGGATAACTGTTCCTGGCTCAATGGTTAAAGTAACCAAGCTGTCCACGTACACAATACCATTTAACAAGTAAGTATTGCTGTTTGTCCATGTAGTATTGGAAGTAATAACACCTGTAACGGTAACGGTTGTTGCAGGATACACTGTGGTCTTAGGGTCCCAGTTCGTCCAGTTCTCCGTCCACTGACGCACCGGTGCCGGAGCAAAGGCTCCACGGTAAGTAGTTACATCCTGGGCATTAACCAGTACTACTGAAAGTAATACTGACAAAATAGATAGAAATTCCTTTTTCATTTTAATTGTTTTTGATAATTAATTTTTTTTAATTGCTTTTGCGGTTTGGTTTTGAATAATGCTGATCTCAGTATGAAAATTCCGGGAATCAGCCGCTTGTCAGGTTTGTGGTCTGGGTGTTTAGTTGTTTTTGGTTATTGATATATATTTGAGTTTATTGTTGACTATGGGATCACTAACATGGGAATGCCTGACACCTTCAAATCAAAATTATTATCGCCTGCCAGGCAGCATGATGGATATTGTTGCAGATATTTTATGTAATTGCTTGCTGATTCACCTGAACGAATGCAGGTAATGAATTCGCTTATAGAAGTAAATAGAGAAAAGAGTGTTTTGGTCATGGTTAAAAATTGGCAAACTAACTTACTGCACGCTGAGAGATTTAAATCCTGGCCCTGTTTTCTTCCTTCTTTTTCCTGATCACAAATCTATACGAACAGTTAAATTTTACTGTTACCGTCCGGTTATCAAATCTGTAATTCGGCATGAACAAATTTTAAAACCTAATTCCCTGTTTACACTATTACCAATCCCCCGAGGGCAAAAAAATATCTGTTCATGGTATTACTACCTGAAATAACTTTTATACCAGTAAGATGTCTGAAAGTTTGATTTAAAATAGGAGCCCGGATAAATTAAAACGGGATAGTTGAACTCTCATTTTCACTTCGAATAATTCCTTTCTTTCAATGAGGAAACGAATGTACACTTCTCTGTCATCATTCATCATTAGTAAATCGTAACCAAATTGTAAACAACATACTTTAGCACAGCGAAAATATACCTGAGACAGGAAGTAAATATGCAGGAAAAAATTTATTTACTTTCTGTTTACAATTCCGTAACAATAAGCAGTAGTATCAATCGGGCTTATACTATTTATAAGGCAGGCCGGCATGAATTCATTTACGAGAATACCTATGCATTTTTTTCGGAGCAATACGCTACCTCTTTCAGGAACTAATCAAAGTTTTAGTGTTGCACTGAATGTGAAGACCTTTGGAGCTTTATATGATGAAAAAAACCTGTCCCTGTCTGTAAATGTCTTACTCAGGTCAAAATCAGAATAGAAACTGATGTTCTGCGCCAGCAGATCTCTTGCCGTAAATTTTATTTCCACCTTACTTTGGAGAAAGGATTTAGTCAATTGAAAATCCACCACCGTTCTTGCTTTTTCATAGATATCTGCGCTCTGATCTTTGATGCCGGCAATATATATCCTGTCTCCCACCCTGTTTACTGATACTGTTGATGATAAACCTGTTTTATCATCATTATATCCGAGGCTTCCATTTATAAGATAGGGAGACTGTCCCTGCAGTGCACGGTCGGTAACCTGTTGTGACAGATCAAAAAAACCAACTCTCCCCAACTTTACATTTGACTTCATTATGGCCGCATTGGCAGAAAGGGTGAGTTTATTTAAAAAAGATTCTTCCTTTTTTATGCCAAATAAGGTAGAGATCAGTGTTCTGAATTCTGCTTCAATGCCATATACTTCAGCCGATGTTGCATTCGCATAAATAGCCTGTGTATTACTGGATCCTGGCAATGAAACAATCTCTATGGGATTTTCAAACTCCTTATAAAATGCCGAAAAAGAAAATAATTGAGCCCTGCCAGGAAAGAATTCATACCTGAAATCATAATTTTTCACTTTGGCCCTTTGCAAACTATCCAGGCCTTCGAAAGTGTACTGTGAAACATAATCGAAAAAGAGGTATGGCGCCAGTTCTCTGAATTCGGGCCTGTTTACGGTTTGCGCATAAGACAACCTGATATTCATTTTATTCGTGACTGCATAAACAAAATTTGCCGAGGGCAAAACATCCGTCACAACCGTATTGGTGGAGATTGACGGCGTGGCACCAACATTAATAGTATTTATTTTTTGGTTGAAACGTTCAATTCTTGCTCCATATATGAACCGGAATTTCTTAAATAAGCGCTGGTCATTCATGACATAGGCATGAGTTGTAGCTGATGATGCTTCATAATTAGAATTATCAATAGTGCCCTCCGCCAGTAAAAATCCCCCTTTGGTCGTATCTATTTTACCCAGATGCTGAAGCAGGAATATCTGATCTTCCGGAAGCTGCAGTAAAGAGTTATCAAACGTTACACTCCCGCTGTTGTAGGGAGACAATGCAAGAAAACGTGTAGCCACATCCCGGCTGCGCTTCTGGTAGCCGCCACCGATCTTAACCAGGTTCTGAGAGCTCTTAAATAATTTATACGGTTGGGATATATCGGCTTTGAAACTTTTTATGCTTTCGCTTAAGTTGCTGAACAACATTGTACCTGATCCAAATAACTGGTTTGGTGGTCCCGATATTAAAAACGCTTCCAGATCCGGTAAACTACCAATATATGATGTGCGTGAAAGATTAGGAATTTCCCGTTTTACTTTGTTGTAGGCACCCAACCAGTTGATCTTCGTTTTCAGCTTACCAATAATATGCTCCCCTGCAAGCTGAGAAGAAAATATCTGGTTCGAGGAAAACCACCTGACAATATCTTTTGTGACGAATGTAGAATCAGCCGCATAATCCTGGTTGCCAATTCTTTTAATTAGCCTGTTATCTGTATTTATGCTCAGGTTATTCTTCCAACTGATGTTATTATTATTATTTATTTTAACGGAGATATTACCCAACAGCGCCACCACTACTTCTTCATTGTAAATAGAATCCCTGAATTTACCTCTTTGCAGCAGTTCCACATTAAGGTTCGGATCATAGTCATAGCTGTTTCTTTGCCCTTCAGAAAATGTATTATTCCTGTTATAGTTCAAAGAGAATAAAGCCCCGATAAATTCCTTTTGTTTTCTTTCAATATTAAAGCCTTTCGAAATCTGAAAATTAAAATTCGGCGATGCCTTTTCCTTTTGAACGCCCCATTTGTAATTGCCAAACTGTTTTGCGAGATCAGCTCTTTGTGCGGGTGTTAATCCCGTTAGCGTTGAAGGCAGGCCCGCCGGCAATCCCCTTTTACCATCATCAATACCTATCCAGTCCTTTTTACCTTCATTCTCTGAGAAGTAACGGGTTTTGCCGGTAATCAGTGAATTATAAGACTGACCAAAAGTGACTGATGTAAAACTTTTTGGTAAGATAGATTTTGTAGTGATATCAATAATTCCTCCGGCAAATTCTCCGCTCTTATCAGGTGTGGCCGTTTTATAGATCACCAAATTATCAAGTATCGCAGCAGGAAAAATATCGAAAGCAAAAGCCTTGCGGTCGCTTTCGGTGCTTGGCAGGGGGGCCCCGTTAATAAAGGCTGCGTTGTACCTGTCATTCAGTCCGCGGATAATGGCAAATCTGTCATCCTGTATACTGGCCCCGCTCACTCTTTTCAGCACATCGCTGGTACTTCTGTCCGGGGTTTTCTTAATAGTTTCCGCCGATATACCATCGCTTACACTCGCATTATTCTTTTGTGCTACTAAAAGAGAGGCAACTGTTTCTTTTCTTGCACTCGTTTTTACTGTCAATACCACTCCTTCAAGCGCCTTCTTCTCTTCTAAGGAGATAGTGATCTGAATATTCTCATTGTCCTTCACCACAATCTCATCAACAATCTTTTCATTATAGCCGGTATAACTGCATTTAATGGAATAAGTACCCGCTGACAGCTTACCAAAAGAGAAATCCCCATTCTGATCCGCTATCGCTGTTCTTGACTTTTCTATTAGAATAACTGTAGCGCTGCCTAAAACCTGGCCTGAACCTGCATTAATAACTTTACCGGAGATTTTACCGCTTTGACCAATGGCTGAACCTATTGATACGAATAAAAGCGTCGCAAGTATGCATAAGCCTTTCATGTAATTATGGTTTTGTGCAAAGAAAGCTGATTAACCCCTGACTGAGATGAAGGAATTGTTACCCGAATATTATGTCTTGCTGCTTATCGTCTTTTACTCAAACAAAAATCGCAAGGAACCAAAAGCAACATTAATTAATGATTAAAAAAAAGTTAGCCCCCCATTCCTACCATTCTTATACAATAGTTTTACATGGTAATAAAATGAGATAAACAAAAAGCAGGTATCATTTTTGAAATCTCTTCTACATGCTTCCAGCCGGTTATAATTAATTACTAATCTTTTTCAAATTAAAATGATGAAATTGTTGAAACTTTCGATTTTACTTTTAGCAGGTGTTTTTGCCTATACAGATGCCACTTCACAAAACACACTGATCAATATCCTTACCCGTAATTCAGGCGTTGTTCGCAAAGGAGAAGTGATTTTCCTGGAAGTAACCATTAATAATACAGATCCTGTTACCCATGTTGGCGTGTATAAGATCAAAGCACAAATAAGTGTGCCTGAAACAATCGTAAGCATTGCTGACTCGGGCCATGTATTACCTACCGGCTGGACGATCCTTTCTAACAATGGCTCCAGTATGACCTTATCCAACGGAAAAGATATGATCGCTTCGAATGATGCCCGGACCTTATTGATCGCAGTCCGGGGGCATAAGATCGGCGGGCCTTCGACTGTTGCCGGTCAATTGTCTTTTTCTAATGGGTTTACACCGGGCAATGTTCCGGGCACTTTACAGGGGGATATTCCGGCAGATAATTATTCTACCTCCACCTGCAAGGTTATCAAGTAGTGTTTGTCATAATGTGCTCTTATTAATTCATCTGACTGAAAATTTAAAAAAATGAAACTATTTAAATTAAGTATCCTTTGTATCGCCGCAGTTTTCGTCTTCGCTGCCGCAAAAGGACAGGCCAACGCCTCTATAAATATCCTTACGCTGAACTCTGGCCAGGTGGAATTGGGGGCGGTGGTGGATGTGCAGGTTACGGTCGGTAACACCGGCCCTGTTTCCTCTATTGGGGTAAACAAAGTACGGGCCCAGATAAGTATTCCGGTAGCCATCGCCAGCGCATTGCCCAACGTTCAGCAAACGGGTTTACCCCCGGGCTGGACGATCCTCTCCAATACAGGTGGAGTGATACAGGTGTGTAACGGAAGCGATGTGATCCCCGTAGGGCAGCAACGCCAGGTATTAATAAAAGTGCAGGGCAATGCTATCGGTGGTCCCTCCACTGTTTCTGGTGTATTGTCTTTTGGGCCCGGCACCGGTGTTTGTACCGGACTGGGCACCTTATCAGGCAATAACACTGCTGATGATGTATCTCAATCAACCATACAGGTCATTGCATCAACTTTACCAGTTACGCTTACTGATTTTTCTGCTAAACTTGTAAACTGCAAACCCCAGCTTCGCTGGACCACTGCCACTGAAAGAAACAGCGACCGGTATGAAATTGAAAGAACCAACGCAGATAATACCAACTGGTTACCTGTCGGAGTTACTGCCGCTGCTGGCAATACGGACTCCAAAACTGAATACAGTTTCTCCGACAATAGTATTACCGGCGCTTCTGAACAAATACTATACCGCCTGAAAATGATTGATAAAGACGGACGACATACCTATTCAGGAATCCTCCGAGTATTCATTAATTGTAAAACCACCCAGGTATTCCTGTATCCCAATCCAGTTCAGGACGGCAGGTTGTATATCGCCCTTACCGGTGAAAGCCAATACACAGAAGCCACCCTTCAATCATTATCCGGACAAGTGGTGCTGAAAACTAAAATTACAACAGGCACCAACTCTGTAAATGTGTCAACGGTGACCAGTGGAGTGTACATAATGAATATTAAAGATGACGCAGGGTTCTTCAAAAATATTAAAGTGTTAATACAGCACTAAGCCAGTTTACAGAACCGACAAAAGCCCTGCCTGCATTCAGGCAGGGCTTTTTTATTACAGGGATCTGAATCAAATTAAAAATCCAGGTTTTCTGGTTCGCCTTTTAGCTTACGACCTTTCAGGATGTCGTTTATCAGCGTTTTTCTGGTAGCCTCCAGGGACATGAAATGTTCCTTTTTAGCAAAGCCGATACCCATATTTAATGTCAACAGGTATTGGTCAAAAGCATAATCCATAGCTTCCACTATCCGGGCCGCTTTAAATTTCCTGCTGGCTTTGTACATGGCTTCCTTCCAGTCGGCATTTTCTTGCACGGGTATCTGCTCACCTGACTTCAAAAACATGTCGATTATTTCAAGAATATCTTCTTCGTCACTTTCATCCTTAATAAACCATTTATACGCTTTGTAATATTTTTTGGTGAGTTTATCCTCAAAAGTGCTTACAAAATAATCTGTCATTTCACTATCAAACTCGTTGAGGTAAGGCAACCCTTTTTTATCTGTCCGGGGTTTGCCGGGGTTATCAAAAACATCCTGAATCGCTTTCAGTGCTTTTTCTCTTTGGGGATCCAGGCCCAGTCCCAGCCTGATATACTCCTGTTCTTTTTCGCCCCTGATATCCGGCAGCGACATATACACTCCTGTGCCCCTGCGGCTGTTATAAAAGTCGTACCATTCGGGAAAATTACACCTGGCGTTTCCGGATTCATAAGCGAACTTCAGGTCATCATACATTTGCCAGTTCACAAAAGAATAACGAAGCTCATTTTCGATATCTGCATTCTCGCTCAGCAGGTACTCCTTGTACATCTCTACTTCCTCCAGGGAAACCGGGTCAAGAAAGGTACAGTTTAAAATATCCCGTTCCAGTATCTGAAAATCAAAACAAATATCCACGCCTGGCAGTTTTATTTTATCAGCCCTCCAAAGGCATTGCAGATCGAACAATTTTTTTTGCTGAATATTGGCCAGGTGTTCATTGGCTGCTTCGATCCACACCAGGTCATGATCTTCCTTATGCTTAAGATAAAATTCACCGTGCTGGTGGCAAATGGTTTTAGTGTCGAGATAATGATCAATAAATCTTTTTACAGATTCAGGATTGAACCGTGTCAGGAATTCCTTCACAGCAGCATTGGCATGAAGTTCATCTTCCGCTTTTTTCCGGATCTCTGCAGCCTCATTTATTTTTTCGATCTCTTTTTGCTGATAAGGCGTCAGCTTTTTTTCATTGTTACTCATAAATAGGGTATTACGTCATTAAAAATTATTAATGCCGGAAGTGGAATGGTAAGTGATTGGGGAATAGCTATAAAAATATACAATCTGATAAATACAGAAAGAATATTCCGGGCCATCGTGTGTTTTTTAACAAAATTCAAACTGCCGGCGGAGTTGAATTTTACGATGTGCAAGCCACCTCCTTTCTGTGCATTGCTACTTATTGTAAATACATAGCTTTAGCTTATCTATTTTGCCTGGTGATGAAGGCGAGGGGCTGCCGGGTTTCCTGGAGCAATATACTACCGGCTAAAAGTGCAGTGTCCTGTTTATGCGTGTTTTTGTCGTTAAATGTCCATTTATGCCTGTTATTGTTCTAAAATGTTGCTTTTTGTCGCTTTTTGCTCTTTGTACATGGACTCTCATGAAGTCTCTATGCTTGTACCATGCTTTCACTATGCTTTAACTATGCTCTCACTATGCTTGAAGAATGGGGAATCCTGCCCAGGCTTACAAATACAGGCACACGGATAACACTGACTGGACGGATGAACACAGATCTAATGCCGCTTCGCCGCATTTTGGATTGCTGGTCTTTTGCATGGACTCCCATGAAGTCTCTATGCTTGTACCATGCTTTCTCTA
>CALSAT010000124.1:0-9440 GCA_943372905.1 Bacteroides fragilis
AGGACCCTGACATAGGAAAAGGCTGTCGCCAGGATATCAGGTCTATCCGCCAGATGTTTAAAAAACTTTCCACTCATATGGAATTTCCCTTTGTGGAGTTTGTAGTGATGGGCAAAGACTACTCAAGGCAAAATGTTCAATTGGCAATGGATGCCGTAAAGCCGGATGATAATGATGTGGTCGTGGTGTACTATACCGGGCATGGGTTCAGCTTTAAAAAAGATAAAGAGAGAAGATATCCGCAGGTGGATCTTCGCCCACCCTTTTCACCCAATAAAATATCCGTTATCAATGAAAACACCCAAAACCTGGCAGACCTTTTTGAAACGGTCAAATCCAAAGGGGCCCGGTTGAATATTGTTATTGGAGATTGCTGCAACAACAGGATACAGTTTACCCGAAATTTTAAAGGTGGTGATGAAAATGTAAGAACGAAAAAAAGGCCCCGTATGATCATCAATAAAGAAATGTGTGAAACCCTCTTTTGCGATTACACAGCGTCCATCCTGATAGCTGCGGCCGATAAAGGGCAGTTTGCCGTATCTGACGACAAACTGGGAAGCATCTTCACCTTCACTTTTACCAATAACCTGAAGATACTGATGAACAAGTCCGTGGACCGGTCCAGTGGATTGCCGTGGACCAAACTATTGGAAGAAACAAAAAAGGAAACGCTGGTGCTAAGCAAAACCTATGAAGTGGAAGATGGAAAACAGGGAAACCAGAGAGCTATCTTTGATATACATTCAAAAGAATTCCTGTATTGAAAAAGAAACCGGCAATTAGCCTGCCGGAGTATTTCAATAAGTAACAATGACCGGCCTGGAACATTGGCTTCCCCTTTGGCATTGCATCCTTATTGACCATTCGCTTTATTTATAATCCGAAACCTGTTCTCCTTCGGATGCCATTGTAATAAAATTGTTTTCTTTTCGCTGATCAGTTTTTGGTATTGCATTTCACTCACCGCCGGGTGATCTTCTGTCAGGTAGTCGCAAATATCTAATTCTACCCGTACCGTAGTTCCCTTTTGCGGTAAGATAAAATTAAACCTGAAATAGCCCTGGTAATCTTCTGACAGTTTGCCAAGCGCCGTATCCTGGTAAAATAACCGGGTGGTGATCCCGGAAAACAGAATAGAATCTGCCTGCACCAGGGTTTCTTTTTGACGAACGAAAAAAAATGACCTTGGATGAAAACAGGCGAATGCTTCACACTCTCTCGTGGAAACTGCCACATAATGTCCCTTATTACTGCCTTTGAACAAGGCCGCCTGGAAAAAATCATGTTCTTCTTTATGTCTTTTAAAAGAAAGAAAGCCATTCTGTCTGTCGATCGTCTTAATGCCGGGAGCAGCCATTTCGTTTCTCCAGTCACATAAATTAAAACAAGAATCTGGCAACCGGTTAAAACAGGATTCAATATCCCAGGTGGTATTGTTTTTTTGAGCAGACCCACAAAATGACAATAACAGTATAAGCACTGTCAATGTGCAGGCTTTTCTGTATGGCAAAGGGCAATTCATGTATTGTTTACCGTGTTTTAAGGATCTGTACAGTAAGGGGCAGAACAGCCCGGTGGTCTTTATCAAAAATAGCTATTTCTCCCCTGCCGGGCTTTAGTGTTTGGCGGGCTTGTAAACAATGCCTTTTGTAAGTGTTCAGTAACTACTGGCTGAAAGAAGTATCCGCCCTTTTATATATCCGCAACAGCATTTCATACAATGCCGGATGATTCAGTTTTAATTTTTCAGGCTGCTCAAAAAAGTATTCTGAAATAACAGCAAAAAATTCTGTTGTATTGGTTGCTCCGTACATATCAATATCAGACCCGTTCATTCTCATTTGCCTGATCGTTGTATCCATTAAGTCTTTCCATTGCTGTGTGTATTTCCGTTCTAAAATTATTTCCGGCACACCGTCCATTGTTCCATCCATTTTATCAACCAGGTGTACAAACTCATGTATAGCTGTATTGTTCGCACTATGCTCATTAATGAATCCCTGCCGCAATTGCCATTTTGTAATGATCATCACATTCTGCATGGCACCGCTGCCTACCATACCTCCAACAGGTCGTTCGGGACCTGCCTGGTCAAAATCCGTATTGAATGCCCCCGGGTATACTAACACTTCATGCAGGTTTATGTATTGCCAGTCGGGAATACCAAACACAGGAATGATGGCCCCCGAAGCGATCAGCAACCGGTCAAGGTCTTCCACTTCAGCATTCACACCTGTAATTTTAACCGCAGATAAAAAATGTTCTATTCTTTTATCAAAAACTACTTTTGTTTCCTCATCCAGTTGCCGGTAAAATTTTACGTACCCGGTAAGCAACTCCCTGTAATTTTCGGGTAATAATACGGCTTCCTTTACTGCACTTATTCTAAAGACAAATATGATGAGTAAGACTATTAATCCCAATCCAATGAAAGCCTGCCAGACAGTGAACATAATTTGATGAAGGTAAACAGTATTTGCCAGCTGGTGAAACAGGATACCTCACCATTTTTGCCACCGGTTAAATAAATAACAATAAGATAAAAGCTGCCCGTCGCCACAGCCGCTGTCATCGGGCAAATACAATAACTGCTTATTGAATATATATGTACAGGGCCCTGATAAGTAAAACTGCTGCTTTAAGCGACAATTGTACAAGGCCCAGCGCAAAAAGTCCATCTGCGCTTAAAAGAAAATAATAAATATTTTATTCATTCGTTTAAACCACTTGATTAATAAAGGGTCACAGGGCCTTAAAATTGTATTTATGAAAACCATTTTACCCATCTTTCTGCTTGTTGCAGTATATACCTCGTGCAGCAAAACTGAAGACACTCCGCCACCAGCCCCGCAAGGCGAACTGTTTGAATATAAAATCGCCCCATCTGTTGCCAACCCTGCAGTCACAACCTTTAACAGCGATAATTACATTTATCTTGATACCAGGGTGGCTGCTAAAAATAAGTTGTTGGTTTTTCTGCCCGGAACTGCCAGTTCCCCCGTATTCTATACTACTATCTTAAAAAAAGCAGCTTCACTCGGCTATCATACTATCGGCCTTATGTATGCTAACAACAATGATATTTACATCTATTCTACAGGAAGTACGGATAATACCCGTTACCGGTTATGCAGGATGGAAGCTTTTGATGGCATTGATGCTACTCCGGGTGTAAGTATCAATAACGACAACTGTATTAAAACCCGTCTTATCAAACTGCTGCAATACCTGCAGGCACAACATCCCACACAAAACTGGCAGCAGTTTTTATCCGGCACAGATGTATCATGGAGCAAATGTGTTGTAGCCGGTCATTCACAAGGCGGTGGATTATCCTTATTTATTGCTAAACAGGTGGTGGTGGACAGGGCTATTAGTTTTTCTTCATTAGACTGGAATGCAGCCTTAAGTACTAATGCGGATTGGATAACAATGCCCGGCGCTACATCCGTTACTAAACTTTACTCCTTTAATCACCAGTCGGATGAGGTCTTTAACTATACATTTGTACAAACACAGTTAACAGCCATGGGGCTTGCGGGACCGCAGGTTAATATTGATGGAACCGCCTCCCCTTATAACAATAGCCATACATTAAACTCCCTCGCAACTCCTGCCATCAGTGTATTTGGACCTAACCACAGTATTACCTGTCTTGATCAGTATGTTCCAAGAACAACTGGCGGTGAAGTAACACCAGAATATCAAAAGGCTTGGGAATATTTGCTGGGGAAATAATTTCATCCAGCCTGCAGCTGTTCCGCTGCAGCAGGTGTTTTCTTATACCAATCACTCAAATTAATAATTAACTTACCTGTCATTAACAGCTCAACTGGGGCAACATGACCAAGCAAACTAAACTGGTTCTTATCAAGATCATCCACACCACCATCTGGGTGTTCTTTAATGTGGTGATATTCTACATGCTGTATGCTGCGCTTACCAATAAACTGGATAAATGGCTGTGGATCGGGTATGGGTTATTTATCCTGGAAGGAATAATCCTGTTACTGTTCAAGTTTTTTTGCCCGTTAACCATTCTGGCCCGCAAATATTCCGACTCCACCAAAGACAATTTTGATATTTATCTTCCCAACTGGCTGGCAAAATATAACAAGCCTATCTATACCTGTATTTTGGGTATCATCATTATCATTACCATTTACCAGCTTTTATATTGAGTAAGCGTAGTTGCCCCGTCACCGGGAGAGTGCAGGGGAATATACTGGCACAGTTTAGACCGGACTCCCTGCTTACACGGCCCGCCACAGCGTTTACACAAGCCAACAGGGCATTTACAACCGCCAGTAACCGGCTTACCATTGCCAGCAAGCCATTTACAATCACCAGTAACCAGTTTACCATTGCCAGCAAGCCATTTACAACTGCCAGTAACGAGCTTACCATGACCAGGAAGCCATTTACAACCGCCAGTAACGAGCTTACCATGACCAGCAAGCCATTTACAACCGCCAGTAACCAGCTTACCATGACCAGCAAGTCATTTACAACCGCCAGTAACCGGCTTACCATTACCAGCAAGCCATTTACAACCGCCAGTAACGGGCTTACAAACGCTATATCCCGCTTATTATCAGCAAAATGGGAGAATTTCCAGCTCCCGGCCCATTTTCCGGCAAGGAGGCACCGGCTCCCCGTTGCATTTCAAAAAGCTAATAAGAAACTAAATATATTTACTGTTATAAAAGAAAATCAGTCATTAAAAAGATGCTTTTACCATAAACCGAGCTACCATGATAAAACTGGCAGAAGGCTCCGGCATTGTTATCCATGAAGCCGGGAATAAAGTATATATCAGTAAAAGGCGGGCAACCTGGACGAGTACCTTTCTTTTTGTAACCGGCCTGCTGGCTGTTATTCTGTTGGCTAATGGTGTGTTGCAATTCACCGTCTTTAAAGAGCAGGCCAACGGGTCACCCACAGCCGGATTGGTTCTTGCAGGTATGGGTATTTTATTTAGTATTCTTTTTTGGAGAGTATGGCTGTATCAAAAAAAAGTAAGCGTTGCTCCCCTTTCTGAATTAAAAACCATTGCCATCTTCGATTTCGGTACTAATAACTTGCTTGACGGGCAACAAAATTTACTTGCTCCCATCAACCAGGCCTTCCTGGTACGCAAAATGCAACTGACCTCCAGTTCTCCGGAGTTGATCATACATTGGGGCAGTGGCTCTCTTTCTATCGCCAGGGGAAATCCTTTTTCCGGAGGTATAGCAGGTATTGAAAAAGCATTAGTGTCAAAAGGTATCAGGAAGAGATAAATCACGGAATGAAGCTTTTAGATTTTGTTGCCGGTGCCTCAGGCGGTTGTTTACTATTAATCCTGCGCCTGTATTAAATCCCTCATTTTCCCTTTTAGTAAGTACTTTTAAAATAAAAACTGATATGTCAAAAGTAAAAATCACGGTTAACAATAATGGCTCACTGAAAGTGGAAGGCGATTTTGAGGTAGTGGACAGGAACGGTGGCGTGTATAATTTACAAGGCAGGGAAATTGTTTCCTTTTGCCGTTGCGGGTTATCAAAAAACAAACCCTTCTGCGACGGCTCTCATAATGGCCATTTTGAACATGAAGCTGTAGCATTTGATCTGCCGCCCAAAAAAACGCTGTGATGACCTTTTGCGGCATGTCCTTCAACCTGCACTTGTTACCAGGCGGCACTTAGGGGGTTTTATTTTGCTGAGAAGAAAAGAATAACAATCCCTTTACAGATACAGGCACAGATTTTTCGTTTTTCCCGGGCAATCTCCCCGCAAATGAACAACACCTATATCTTGCTGCGCAACAACAGTGAAAGCACACCGCTTAGCCTGAACGACCTGGAACGTATTGGCCTGCTGCCCACTGATCTGCTTTGGGTGGAATGCCAGAGTGTATGCTGGCAACACCCGCATGAGATCCCTTCACTGAAACACCTGGTATCCGCGGCTGTATCTTTACAGCCTAAACCTGTATCAGACGAATGGCAGGAAAAATATGCCCCGCCGGTGGAGAATGAAACAACCATACACCATGGAAAGAGCAGCGTTCATGTAACACTGCCTTCCAAAGACAACTCCCTTAAAATAAAAACGACAGAAAAATCCACCGCAAAACAAGAAATACCTGCCTGGCAAAAGGAAACAAAAACCACCAACTCTGTCAATACCGCCCACAGCAGCAATCTTTCCTTCAACGATACCCTGCTTGATGCCGACACCAAAGACTCCTGGCAACAGCCCCCTGCCCATAAAGACAAGACCGCACTGCTCGAATCCCTGCTCTCCCTGCCCCGGAAAAAGGTAGCCGTCTATGCCGGGCTCGTAGCAGCTGGTGCACTGATGATGCTGATAATAAGAGGTACCGGTGGTAATGAAAAGATGACCCCGCCACCCATCAGCCAGCAAACAGAAATAGTAAACGCCCCTCCGGCAGAAGAAATAGAAGAGGAACCGACAGCCGACAACACCATCATCCCCGAAAGCTATACCCAGCAAAACACTCCATTGGAAGAACCAGCAGTTGTTACCACCAAAGAAGCAGTCATATCAGTCCCTGTAACAAAAGCGACCCCGGTAAAGAAAGCGACCACCAAACAAGTACCTGCGCCAACTTTAAATGAACAGCCGGTCAACAACCCTGCTCCGGTTGCAGAGGAAAAAGAAGCAAAAAAAGCCCCTGCTGAAAATATCGCCACCAAACTTCGCCTGAAAGCCAATGAATATAATGTGGCCGCATTTGGCGGCATCCGCAATCTTAAAATGACATTGCAAAATGATTCCCGGTATTTGCTCGATAAAGTGTCAGTTGAATTGCGCTACCTGAACCCGGAAGGCACGGTGGTAAAAACAGAAACGATTGATTTCAATTTTGTAAGACCCGGTGAGGAAGCTACGGTGGCCGTGAAGAAAACAAGCCGGGGCGTAAAAGTGGATTACAAGATCATCCGCATCGAATCAAAAGAGCTGGCAGCAGCCAATACAGCAGCAGGAGAAAGTAATACTTACTCTAAGAATTAAGGAGTACTGTTCCCTATTGAGCTTTCTTCAGGCTAAATCCCCTGAAGGAGTTGATCTTTTTATTACGGTCAAATGTAATCTCAATTCTTTCATACTGAAAAGATGTTCCATCCAGGTATTCTTTACCTATAATGATGGCCGTAGTAACACCCGCCCTGTTGATGATCGATACCGGCGCTGTCATCTCAAACTTGTTCCGGGGATGTGCTTTCCAAAAGTTTTTATCGCTCTGCGTGATCTTTTCCTTTGGTACGTTCCGTAAGTATTTCATATATACCCGTACCGTATCGGCAAAGTATTGCTCCGCCGAATCTGCTTTGTGTTCATTCCGCAGACGAAATAATTCTTGTATGATCTTTACTTCCGCTCTTTCCTGTGCCTGAACTGCCTGCACAACTGTGCCAGCCAAGCAACAGAAAAGTATGCGCAGAAAAAAACTCATTGGTATAAGATTGATACAAATATAGCCAACTACTCACCTTAGCTTGTAAACCAGGGAGAGCAAAAACCTGCAAAGAATCCCCTTTTTGTGGTATTGCCGCCTATGTTTAATCAGGATAGTTTTGTTTGTTTCTTTCAAATTGCTTCGCCGGTAAAAAAACACCTGTAAACTCAGCCACCACTAATGGGACATATTTCAATTATATACGGAAACATTATCGGCCCTTCCTGGAAAACTACTGATCATCATAAGCTGCAGCGGTTGAATAAAACAGTGATTGAAAATCTGCTTGTAACCGACGAAGGGTTTCCCTGGTTAACACAACACATGTTCCTGGCACCTGATCCCGACAAAGATCCAATGTACCGGGAGCAGGTGATCGTATTCGGCGCCTCCTATAAATCTGTAGAGTATGAATGGGAACAATGGCTGGATAAATTTGAAGCCATTCTCCGCCAACTGTACTGGAGCAGTGCCACGGTACAACTGGAAACTGAACTGGTAGGCAATCACACTTATCAATGGCTGGCCGATATCAACGAACCCGGCAACTGGACGGCGGACGATCCGCATCCCACCACACTATGGGAGTTTGGTGGCGGGCCCCGAAACTTTAATTTGTGATCCGCAACCGGGAGAATTAAGTTCATTTTACTGTCGTAAAATAATGATGTTTTCCCGTCCAATCCATAGATTCGCCGGTATATGAAACGTTTCGATGCACTGACAGGCTTTCGGTGTTTGGCAGCCTGCCTGGTGTTTGTGTACCACAACCGAAAATATTGGGCTGATGCTATCCATCCGGAATTGCTGCGCCTGTTCAACGAATTTCATATCGGTGTGGCTTTATTCTTCGTCCTCAGTGGTTTTTTGATCAGCTATACGTATGCTGATGCACCAATGAAAAGCGGCAAGAGCTTTGGCAAATACATCGCCATCCGGATGGCAAGAATACTGCCCCTGTACTGGCTCATCCTTACTGCTTATTATTTAGATCCTGAATTTGGCAAACAAAAATTTGACTGGCTTACCTATTCGCTGCTGCATGGCTTGTCCGATAAACATAACCTTGATGCTATTGCACAGGCCTGGTCGCTGACTATTGAAATGAGCTTTTATCTGTTTGCGCCTTTGCTATGTCTCCTGCAGCGAAAGCATTTATTATATGTCATTCTTTTTTTAGGTGCTTTGTTTCTCTGCACCTGGGCCACCGGTATGTACTGGCATAAACTCAATGGTAATCCCGGACGGTTTTTCTATCCGCTGAAATTTGTGACCAACAGTACATTTCCCGGCCGTGCAGCCGAGTTCCTGGCAGGTATGCTGCTGGCACAATATGTCCGCAGTGAAAAGAAAGGTTTCATAGCACGGTTTCCCTATAAGACACTGGTTGGCTTTAACGGTACAATAGTGACTGCCTATATCATGGGCCTGTTTCAGCCAGACCGCTATCATCATGGTTACGATAATACAGTCGGGTTGCTGATCCATCATTTTATATTACCCGTATTTGTCGTTATCACCCTCGCCGGGTTAATAGAAGAAAAGACCTGGCTCAGCCGTTTCTTTTCCTCCCGCATATTGGTATTACTCGGCAATGCCTCTTTTGCTTTCTATCTCGTTCATATCAGCTATGTAAATATCAGGATCAGGGAACAGTTCCTTCTGCCCGACAGGAACTTTGTTGTATTATGGCTGGTCTCCATTCTTCTATACCTTCTGTTCGAAAAACCCATCTATGACCGCTGCCGCAAATGGCTGAAAAAAGGTTAACCAGGTCTTCATACAGGTAAAATATCCTTCTATTAACGATTATCCCCAACAAGCAAGAGGACTCTTAACTATAACTCTCATAACGCAAAACATATAACCCGCAGCTTTTCACCCGCCACTCTTTTCATAACTTCACTTTCCAAATCAGGCGACATGGGCAAACTGCACGATGCGATCAAACCAGCCCATAAAGAGTTCATCG
>CALSAT010000125.1:0-9379 GCA_943372905.1 Bacteroides fragilis
CTTGTTATCTTTAGCTGCCGCGTTGTTTACCTGGAAATACAGCCCGGTACACCAAAGCTAGCAGGAAGTTTTTAGTACATCAATTCAACTCGCATGCAAAAGAGGTATTCGGTTATTTACAGCAGTACTTCTTTCTTTCTTCTTCTTTGCATGATCTTTATCCCTTTCCCGTTTCATCTTTTTCCGGTACAGCAGGATATTACTGAGTCAGTATTTGGCCGGTTGATCGGCTTTGTTAGTTCTGCCTTCTTTAACCTGCCGCTCAAAAGCACATTGGTGCATTCTGATTCCATATCAATGTATGTGCTGGTATTACTGTTGTTCATTATTGCTGTTGTTATTGCTTTGCTTTTTCAGTACGGTAGTAAATGGAAAAAATACCGGGAGAAGATCTTTTATTTTATCCGGATCGCCGGTTGTTATTACCTGGCTTTAATGCTGCTGAAGTATGGGTTTGATAAAGTATTTAAATACCAGTTCTATTTACCGGAGCCTAATATTTTATATACACCGCTTGGGCAGGTGGATAAGGATCTCCTGTACTGGACTTCTATGGGGACGTCCAGGGCCTATAATATCTTTTTAGGCTCGGTAGAAGTAATGGCAGCCTTATTGTTATTGTTTAAACGAACCAGGATAGCGGGCCTTCTGGTAGCCGCCGTTGCCATGATACAGGTGGTGATGGTCAACTTTGGGTTTGATATTTCGGTAAAGTTGTATTCCTGTTTTCTGCTCGTTCTTTCTTTGTACCTGCTGCACCCATTTTACCAGCGTTTGTGGCAGTTCTTATTTGCACCGGATAAAACAATGATACCGGGTAAGGATAACAAGCATTTAATAGCATATCCTTTCGGCTATGTCTTTATTAAGTGTATGACGGTGGGACTCATCTTCCTGGAAGCATTATATCCATATCTCCGATCGGGTCATTTTAATGATGATGTGGCCCCGAGGCCCTACCTGCATGGGGCTTATGAAGTGCGGCAGGTTGTTTCCGGTGCAGATACACTGCGGGGCGGCGATCTTCCGGTAAAGCGTTTCTTTGTTCATCGGAATGGGTATATCATCTTCCAGGACCAGGCAGATAAGATGGTGGATTACCGCTTTGATTATGCTAAGACAGATAACCTTTGGGTATTGACCGGTTACCGGGGGCAAAAGATAATCATGGGAATTCAATACAGTAAAACAGACAGCACCATTCTGCTGGACTATACAAAGGGTGGTGGAAAAATGCTGTTATTGGCCAAAGCTATCGACTGGCGAAAGCTGCCGGCGTTAAAAAAAAGCTTTCACTGGACGGTGGATTAAAAGAGATTGGTTGATCTACTTGCCCCATTCCCATAACCCCCATTTTATAGCATCGGGTATCTTCTCGCCGCTTTGCTTCAGGGTAAGTAATATATTACCGCGGTGATGGGATTCATGCGAAATAAAATAACCAAGCAATGGGATAGCCCCTTTCTTAAATCCTTTCAGCTTGCCTCCATTATCAGCGCTAAGTGAAAGCAGTTCTTCTATGCCATTGGCTGATTCGTCCAGGGCCTTTTGCAGATCTTTCCTGTTGAATGGCGCTTCTTTATCAAGTGCTTTATATTTTTTGAAAACATCTTTGGCGCATATTTCCAGCCACTGCATCCTTACATTATGTATGTGTACCCATTGCTGGTACACGGTTCTTCCGCCACGGGTACTCAACGTTTTTTGCATACCTGCATCAGTAATATTATTGACAAGCAGGTTATTCATCCGGTGATGGGTGCGCCAGGCCTCCGTCAGTTGTTCTTTCATGCGTGGTTGTTTATTCCCTAAAATAGAAAATCCCTCCCATATTAAAACGGGAGGGATCTTTTATCGGTTAAAAGGCGAAATTAGTTTTTCGGCTTTGTTTTCAGGTATTCTTCGTATGCTTCCGGAGTTAATACTTCCGCAGTAATGTGTAATACTTTGGGGCCGTCAATACCGGCCAGCGTAACATACACATCTTTATTTTGTGTTCCTACAGCAGGCGCATTGAATTGCACTTTTATCGATCCTGTTTTACCCGGCTCAATTGGCTGCTCAGGCTTTTCTGGAACAGTGCATCCGCAGGTGGCCGTAGCACTGGCCACCACAAGTGGCTTATCGCTTATATTCTTTATTTCAAAAGTGTAGGTAACAGGAACATTCTGCTTGATCTTACCAAAATCATGTTTGTCGGTTGACACTTTGATAACATCATCAGCTTTCAGCGGAGCTGGCTGTGCCATAGCAGTAAGGGTAAAAGCAAAAGCAGTGGCGAGTAAAAAGATCTTCTTCATGGTTTAAAATTTAAAAGGATTGTTTTTTTAATAAGTCAACAGATGAATTGGCAGGTGCTGAACCATCAGGTGCTTTCCACACGGTGCCTTTTATCACGAGAACTTTTGATTGAGTATTGTTATAAGTAATAGTGATCGTTTTATTAAAAGGACCCTCAGCGGCGGCATTATAACCAACTTTTATCTTGGCAGTGGCTCCGGGGGCTATTTCATCGCGGCTCCACTCAGGAGTGGTGCATCCGCAACTGGCCTGTACATTATCCAGTTTCAGGGGTGTTTTTCCGCTGTTTACGATTTCAAAACTGTAATAAACGGGTTTGCCCTGTGGTATCTGTGCAAAATCATGCTCTGTTTTTTTAAGTACCAACACATCTTCACCGGCTGGTTTTGCCTGGGCAATGGCCGGACTGGTACCGTGATTGTGCCCGTCATGTTCACTGTGTCCGGTTTGCTGTGCAAACGCACCCAGCGATAAAACGAAGGCGAAGGAAAGGATAAAAGTTTTCTTCATAAAGCGTATTGATTTGAAGACCCCAAATTTAGCTGAAAGATGGCACATATACAATATGGGTTGCAGGAGGGGGCAGTAATTTTTGCCCATATAGGCCTCTGTTTCCGGGCAGGAGGCTTATGTACCCAATCTTCCTATTTTTGTGACATGGAAAATACCAACCCAGAAATGCTTACCGAAGAAGGCAAACTGTCTTTTGCAAGGTTCAGGGAGGAAGTACTGAACGACTACCGGATGGCCTGTATCAGCCGGGAAACCAGTTTGTTAGGCAGAAAAGAAGTACTCGGTGGCAAGGCCAAGTTCGGCATTTTTGGAGATGGTAAAGAAGTGGCACAAGTCGCCATGGCCAAATTCTTTCAGCCCGGTGATTTCAGGAGTGGCTACTACCGGGACCAGACTTTTATGCTGGCGGCAGAACTTACTACAGCCGAACAGATATTCGCCCAGTTATATGCTAATCCTGACGTGAACGTGGAAATATTCAGTGGCGGGCGCCAGATGAACTGTCATTTTGCCACCAAAATGGTAAATGAGAATGGCGAGTGGCTTAACCTGGCTGCTCATAAAAATATCTCCAGTGATATTGCCCCGACCGCCGGACAAATGCCAAGGGCGCTGGGCCTGGCCTATGCCTCCAAAGCTTTCCGCAATATTGAGCAATTGCATTCTTTCAAAAATCTTTCCAGCAATGGTAATGAGGTTTGTTTTGCCACCATCGGCGATGCCTCTACCAGCGAAGGACATTTTTGGGAGACCATCAACGCCGCCGGGGTGCTCGAGGTGCCACTGGCTGTTTTTGTATGGGATGATGGGTATGGTATTTCAGTGCCCAAGAAATTTCAAACCACCAAGTCATCCGTGTCCGATGCACTGAGTGGTATGCAGAAAAACGAACAGACCAACGGCCTGAACATATATAAGGTAAAAGGCTGGGACTATGCCGGTATGTGTGAGGTGTTTGAAGAAGGTATCCGGTTGGCCAGGGAAACACATACACCGGTATTATTTCATGTAGAAGAGATCACCCAGCCACAGGGACATTCCACCTCCGGTAGCCATGAGCGGTATAAAAGCCCGGAGCGGCTGGATTGGGAACGGGAATGGGACGGGATCAAAAAAATGAAAGAGTGGATCATTGAAAATGCGCTGGCTGAAGAAGAAGAACTGGATGTAATTGCGGAAAAAGCAAAAGAACATGTGCGGGACAGCAAAGCTGCGGCCTGGGAAAAATTCATTACACCGGTAAAGAGCCAGGTGGCAAGGGCCACGGAGCTTATCCATTCCATGGCGGCAGCATTACCAACTCATGCAGCAGCCTTGCAAAAACTGGCCATTGAATTATCTGCCAGCCGGGAACCCCTCCGCAGAGATGTGCTGAAGACGCTGAACATGGCCCTGAATATTGCAGGCAATGCAGATGCGGCCTTCTGGACAAAAGACTATTACAACGACCTGCAGGCAGAGAATAAAAAATTATACAATACGCATTTATATAATGAAGGCCCGAAAAGCGCCATGAAAGTGGAGGAAGTAAAAGCTTCTTTTGCAGCCGATGCACCGATGCTTAATGGCTTTGAAGTGCTCAACCGCTATTTTGATGAACTCTTTACCAATAATCCCAAAGTAGTGGCGTTTGGAGAAGATCTTGGTTTCATTGGAGATGTGAACCAGGGCTTCAGCGGCTTGCAGCAAAAGCATGGCAACCAGCGGATATTTGATACCGGCATACGGGAACTCACTATTATGGGACAAGGCATTGGGTTGGCCATGCGGGGCCTTCGCCCTATTGCCGAGATACAATACCTCGATTATTTGTTATACGGTCTGCAGCCATTAAGCGATGATGTGTCCACGCTGCATTACAGAACGGCCGGACAGCAAAGTTGTCCGCTGATCGTACGTACCAGGGGCCACCGCCTGGAAGGCATCTGGCACAGCGGTTCGCCGATGGGCATGGTAATAAATGACCTGCGTGTAATGTATGTATGTGTGCCTAGAAATATGACACAGGCGGCGGGTATGTACAATACCTTATTAAAAAGTAATGATCCGGGACTGGTGGTGGAATGCCTGAATGGGTACCGGCTAAAAGAAAAATTACCGACCAACCTGCTGGAGTTTACGGTACCATTTGGTGTGCCGGAAGTAATTAAGGAAGGTACAGACATCACTATTGTATCGTACGGATCTACCTTACGCATTATACAGGAGGCGGTGAATACACTGGAAGCGGCGGGCATCAGTTGTGAAATAGTGGATGTGCAAACATTATTGCCTTTCGATGTTAATCATCTGATCCTGGAATCGCTCAAAAAAACAAACCGCATCGTATTTATAGATGAAGATGTACCCGGTGGAGCGGCTGCTTATATGTTTAACAAAGTGATGGAAGAACAAGGCGGCTACAGATATCTTGATGTGGCTCCCCGAACGATCACGGCAAAAGCCCATCGTCCGGCTTATGGCAGCGATGGAGACTACTTCAGCAAGCCAAATGCGGAAGAAATAGAAACTGTGATAAAACAGATGATGGCGGAGTAAGTGAGATCATGGGCAATAAGCAATAGACAAAGCCAGCCAGTAATAGATTCGTACCCTACATTAATTCCCTATGGCAGCCTTTAATGCCAAGCAGACCAAAGTATATGTTACACCACATGATCAGCAATCCTGATAAATACTGAGTACAACAAGCTGAATGAAATTACGGGTTGCCAATTGCTTATTGCCTTTTGCTAATTTGAAATTGACGGTCTTGCCAAAAAGAACTATCTTAAAGTATTATTATAACTATTCACTAAAAACTACTCACTATGGCTATTGTAAAGGTTATAGAGCTAATTGCCTCTTCCGAAAAAAGCTTTGATGATGCAGTAAAGCAAGCAGTAAAAGAAGCATCCAAAACGATCCGCAATGTGGATTCCGTATGGGTAAAGGATATGAAAGTGCATGTGAAAGATGGAAAGATAAAATCATACGGGGTGATCTGCAAAGTGTCATTCCGGCTGGATAAAGAAAAAGAGGATAAGTGATCCATCCGCTTTTTTGATGCATATAATTAATTATGATCCCGTTCTACACGGGATTTTTTACTTTTGGCGTGGCCAATAAATACAAGTCATGAAACTTACTTTATACCAGGTGGATGCATTTACCAATAAGCTCTTCGGCGGAAATCCTGCGGCCGTAGTACCGCTGGATAAATGGATAGATGATACACTGATGCAGCAGATAGCCATGGAAAACAACCTGGCCGAAACAGTTTTCTTTGTTCCCGAAAAAGAAGGCTATCATATCCGCTGGTTTACACCCGAGTTGGAAATTGATCTCTGCGGGCATGCCACCTTAGCTTCAGCCTATGTATTGTACGAGTACCTGGGATTTAATAAACCGCAGCTCCGTTTCCATTCCAAAAGCGGCGAACTGCTGGTGCAGCGCAAAGGAGATAAACTGGAACTGAACTTTCCCGCCCGTATGCCCGAACTGATCACTTCTTACCCGGATGAACTATTAAAAGGGTTAGGTGTGGCTAACCCGGTGGCGGTATACAAAAGCCGTGATTATGTAGTGGAACTGGAAACACAAAAACAGGTAGAGCAGGTAAAGCCGGATTTCGCAATGCTGAATAAAATTGATGTCATCGGTATTATTATAACCGCACCCGGCACAGACTGCGATTTTGTGTCCCGTTTCTTTGCACCCAATTGCGGCATACCGGAAGACCCGGTAACCGGCTCGGCCCATTCCACCCTTATTCCTTTTTGGGCGGAGAAGCTGAATAAAACATCGTTGCATGCCTTCCAGTTATCGCAGCGTAAAGGTGAACTGTGGTGTGAAATGCTGAAAGGCGACAGGGTATCTATGGCGGGGCAATGTGTATTTTATATGAAAGGAGCCATCAATCTAAAAGGGGTGTAAGTATGTTATCAGACAAAGAGAAAAAGTTTATCCGGTATTGGAATGAGCAGCGGGAAGGTGGCAAATGGTCCTATATAATTACCTATACCATCGGCGGCGCCGTTATTGCGTTCTTTCTGCCGCTCACCATTTTCTATATCCTCAGCATGCTGCAGTTTTTCCGGCTGGTCCAATTGCCGGTTTGGTTGATGGTCGTACTCGCATTTATCACCAGCTTTGCAGCCAGCCAGTACTTCTGGTATCGCAATGAGAAAAAATGGCAATCGCTTACCCGCAAATAGCAGTGGTTATTCCAGGAAGCGGCTTCGCACATCAGCCGATGGCACCATGCAGCTATCTTTTTTACCAAACCATTTATACCGGTTCCTGGCGATCCACTTATATACAGGCTGACTGATAAAAGAAGGAACGATCACGAATACATAAAGCAAACGGGCAGGCCAGTCAAGATATTTGCAAATGCGGATAGCGGCCCGGGCATAAGTATATGCTTTGCCGTTATCGATCAGGATCACCGTATTTATGTCCGGGGAAACATGGTGCTGCGTCCGCAGATGTTCACCGGCAGATGACTGCATCGGGGTAAATCGCAGCTTCGCCCGCTTATCATACCGGATAGCAAAATTCACCATCCGGTTACAGAAATTGCAGACACCATCAAAAAGTACAACAGGGGGAGATGAATTCACCCGGCAAAGGTAACCCTCATTCTTTTCACAGATAAGTTGTAATTTTTGGTTCCGAAAATGATCCATACATGACAACTTCCAGGGCCGTGCTGTTGGTGATGCTGTTCTTCTCCTCCCGGTTAGTGGCCCAGCCGGCACACAACAAGGCAGATTCCGCAATGGTCTTTTCCTTAATAGCAAAAGCAGAAGCGTTCTTTAACGACGGCAACTACGACTCTGCCCTTTTGTATTGTGAAAAAGCGGAGAGCCTGTCCGTACAAAAGAATTTCAGAAAAGGACAAGCCTATGCATTAGCCGAAGCAGCAGATATTTATATTGACAGAGATGAACTGGTAAAAGCAGAAGCCAATGCCAGCACTGTAAATAAAATGGGCCTCCAACTCAAAGACTCCCTCCTCACCGCCATCGGCTGGTTGCAGATGGCACAAGTAAGAATGTACAGTGATAAGTTCGAAGAAGCCGTTGATCTTTTTACCCGAAGCCTCAAATATTATTTAGACCATCATCCCACCCGCTACAGTGCCCTCGCCTTTAATGACCTCGGCTACACCTGGGGAAAATTAGGAGAGCTCAGCAAACAAGCCAACTGCCTGGTACAGTCCATCAGGATCTACGAGAATCATTTCCCCGAGAAGTACGGAGAACTCGGAGTGGGCTACAGCAACCTCTCCACTGTGTATTATTCATTGAACGACCGGACCAAAGCCATAGAGTACGCAAAAAGATCATTAGTGTACAGGGAAAAATCAGGAGACATCGGCCGGCTCTCACTCGGGTGCTGCAACATCAGCCAGTATTACGCAGGCATCGATAATGACGAAGCAGAAAAGTACCTCGATCTTTGTGTAAAATATGCCATACAGTCAGGGGAGGAGATACGCATTATACATTCATATATAACCGCTTCTAATCTCTACAATGCCCGGAAAAAATACGACGAGGCCCTCCAATTCGAACTCAATGCCATCGAACTCCTCGAGAAATCAAAGAAGAACTCCTCCATGCTGGCCCGCAGGTACCTCGCAGCAGGCATATTATCCGGTACATTAAAAAAAGACACCGCTATAAGCATCGCATATTTTAATAAATCAATGGCATTGCTGAAAGACCAGAAGGATAAAGCAAGTATGCGTGACTTCTACGGACAAATGGCCGGCTTTTACAACGAGCATAAGAACTATCCCGCTGCATACGACAACTATAAAAAATATATCCTTTACCGCGACAGCCTCGTAAACGAAAAAACACAATCATCCATAGCAGAGATCACCACCCGTTACGAAACAGAAAGAAAAGACAACGAGATAGCCCGGCTCAATACCACCCAACGCATCAAACAACTCGAAATAGAAAAACAAAAAGCCATTATAGCCGGTAATGCAGCCGTAGCCCTGCAAAAACAAAACGAGATAGACCTCCTGTCAAAGTCACAGGAGCTGATGGATATAAAAATGAAACAACAGGAAGAAGAACTCGACAAACAACAACTGCTGGCCAGAACAAAACAACAACAACTGGAACTCACCGAAAAAGAAAAACAGTTGCAGGACAAACAACTGAAGAATGAAAAAAATGTGCGCAACCTGCTTATAGCGGCGCTGGGTCTCTTCCTGCTGCTCGGCATTACCTTCTTCAACCGCTACCAGTTAAAAAAGAAACTCGAACAGCAAAAAAGCCTCCTCGCCATGCGGAACAATATCAGCCAGGACCTCCACGATGATATCGGCGCATCACTCAGCAACATCAATATCCTGAATGAACTGGCCCGCAGAAACGCAGCACAGCCCGAAAAATCAAAAGAATATTTATCCAAAGCCTCAGAAGATATACAGCGCATCAGCGAATCGCTGTCAGATATAGTCTGGAATATCAATCCCCGCTATGATGACCTCCAGAATCTCTACATCCGCATGAAGCGCTACGCCGCAGATATGCTAGATGGAAAAAATATCAACGGACAG
>CALSAT010000126.1:0-9376 GCA_943372905.1 Bacteroides fragilis
GGAGTGGAGCTTTCTATAAGTGCAGCAGCATTGAAGAACTATGAAGGGATCTATCGCCGTCACCAGGTATTGGGAAATAAGCATGGCGTCTGGCTGATTGATGATTATGGTCACAACCCCGTAAAATGTGCAGCCGCTATTACTGCCTGTCAGCCCGTAGCGCCTAAAGTCATTGCCTGGTTTCAGCCACACGGGTATAAACCGACTAAGTTTTTGCGGGATGATTTTGTAAAAGAGATTGGCAATGTACTTCGCCCTGATGATGAGATATGGATGAGTGAAATTTATTATGCCGGGGGAACTGCCGTAAAAGATATTTCTGCCAGTGATCTCATCAGTGATCTCAAAGCACAAGGCAAATCTGCATTTTTCGTGGCCGATAGAAATGAGTTTTTATCTACGGCAAGAGCCCACCTAACCAATGATTGTGTGATCCTGCTGATGGCAGCCAGAGACCCTTCGCTGGAGCAATTTGCACAGCAGGTATGGAATGAATTATAGTATTTCAGACAGCCGCAAATTCTACTACATTTTCTTTGGCTACCGGTAAGAACATATACCAGCACAAAGCCATCAGCAAACCGGGATGAGGTTCATTGTTCAGGGTGCTATCTTTTGAAAATCGGACTGAAGTATCTCCATCCTGAGCACTTAAGCCACAGGCTACAAAGGGGTTCTGTTTAGATTCTTTGTACAAGATAAGCTCGGCAAGGGGATTATTCTGGATAGTATAATAAAAACGCTGATCGTTGACAGCAATAAAATGCTCTTTGTTTTCGGTACCCAGTTCACCAATCTTAAAGCCGTATTCAGTTCTTAATACCGTTTTGTTTTTGCGAAAACCTTCTTTTCTGATTAGGAAGATCCTTTTTTCTCCTTCACACTCCACCCTTGCAGAATTGGAGAAAGGATTGATCGTAAGTGTGAGCAGTTTTTTGTCACCTTTAAATAACTTGTACACTTCGTTATTATTGGTGCCTGAAGAGGTTTCCCATCTCATAATAAACAGGTTTGGTGTGGTTAATTTTGGGAGAAATTACGACCCTTATTGCTGCCAGTGGGTGGTCAACATAAAATTAATATTAACTTCATATTGGAAAGAAGTAGCTGCATAAGCTGTGGAAAAAAGAATATTAGTCCACATATTTGCAAAAGACGGTTTATTCAACTCATTAATAATCAGGTATGCAAGAAGATAAGGACAAGAAATTCCTGGAAAGGGCCATCGAGCTTTCTAAGTTGGGAATGCAGGGCGGAAAAGGTGGTCCTTTTGGTTGTGTGGTAGTAAGGGGCGATGAAATAGTAGGCGAAGGCTGCAATCAGGTGACTTCTTCCAATGATCCGACAGCCCATGCAGAAGTGGTGGCCATCCGCAATGCCTGTAAAAAATTAGGCACCTACCAGCTTAATGAATGTGAGATATATACCAGTTGCGAACCCTGCCCCATGTGCCTCGGCGCTATTTACTGGGCCAGGCCCAGGAGAGTGGTCTATGCCAATACCAAAGAGGAGGCTGCCGCTATAGAGTTTGACGATGATTTTATTTACAACGAGATCAGCGCAGCTATGGTGGACCGTAAGATACCTTTTGTGCATATGCCACATCCTGAAGCCTTGTCAGTATTTGAGGCGTGGAAGAACTGGGAAGGTAAAACGAAGTACTGATCAGTCTTTCATCAGCATTTTTCGAATAACCATATAACTAATGGCTATCAGCAGTATAAGTATTAGTATGGAAACATAGAGCCAGGGCTGGTCTTTGATGTTCATCTTCTCCCGGCGCTTATTTTTCTTTTCCGTTTTCTTTTTCATGTCGCGGTTCAGCATTTCCACCATGTATTGCAGTTGTTCTTTGTCTTTGAACTCTTCCAACCCTTCTACTGCTTCTTCATCAAATTCATCTTTCAGTAATTGCTTTTCTATTTCATGCTTTTTCTCCGGCGATAGTTTGCCCTGCAGGTACAGCAGAAGCGTTTCCTGGTCTATTTCGGTGGAAAGATTAGATAATATGTCTTTATAATTGTCTGACATTTTATTTACGGGTCAATTCTTCCTGTAATTTTTTTTCGATCAGTATTTTCAAATTTCTTTTTCCGTTCTGAATATAGCTTTTTACCTGCAACATGCTAAAGCCGGTTTCTTCACTCACTTCCTGGTAGCTTTTCTTTTGAAGATAAAACAAAGTTACACATTGCTGCTGCTCGGGGTTCAGTTCCTTGAGCGATGCCTCCATCAGTGTCAGGGTATGATCATTAAGAATCAATGCCTGTTTATCTGTTTCTTCTTCCGGGGTGGCCGCAAGCTTGTCGTTTATCTCCGCAGTGCCTTTGCTTTGCCGGTCACGGATCTTCATCAGGCAATGATTTTTAGCCACCATGTACAGCCATGATTTGAAGTATTCCACTTTATATTTCTGCAGCTCTTGTATCACTTTTAAAAATATCTGTTGCACACTGTCTTTGGCCTCTTCTTCATTTTTAAGGTATTTCATGCTTACACCAAGCAGTAAAAGGGTGTACCGCTGTAACAAAATGCCCAACCATTCATTATTATGGTCGGCATAAAAATGTTCAAGCAGTTCCTGATCGGTTATATCCTTGTATTTGTCACCCTTCACAAGCGGAAAATAAGTATTTGTTTTGTATATGATGCAGGTTTTTCCGATTTCAATAAAAATTTCATTATCCTGAATCCCTATCTTAGTCGAAACTTTAGCGAATGGAATATGCTGTTGTGTCTGTACCTGCTGCAGCGGTACGAAGAAAGCCCGATCACCGGAAAGAAATGGTCAATCAATTATTGTTTGGCGAGATGGTAAAGGTGCTGCGTACTAAAGGAAGTTTATGGGTAAAAGTGAGGAGTCTGCATGACGGGTATGAGGGATGGATGACCAATACGCTGCTCGAGCAGGTTGACAAAGCAACAGCAACAGCCCAGTGTGAGCATGTGACTACGGACATGCTAAGCCTGTTGAATGCACGGGAAAGGAGAATACTAATACCAGCCGGATCATCTCTTCCATATTTTAGCAATGGAACGGGCTGGCTTGGTACAACTGAATATAATGTGGAGGGGCGATGGACCAACCGGTTTGCACAGAAAGCAGATACTGATTTGTTGGAATCAATGATCATGCCCTGGTTAAATGTGCCCTATCTCTGGGGAGGCCGCACCCCACTGGGGGTGGATTGCAGCGGGTTTACACAGGTCATCTTTAAGCAGTTGGGTTTCGACCTTCCCCGTGATGCCTGGCAACAGGCACAGGAAGGAAAATCGGTACAGAAGTTTGCTGACACACAGGCAGGTGATCTTGCTTTTTTTAATAATAAGGAAGATATAGTGCATGTGGGAATTTTGCTGGAAGGTGGCCGGATCATTCATGCTTCGGGAAAAGTGCGGATCGATAAGATCGACAAAAAGGGAATTGTTGATGCAGCAACAGGCGAAAGGCTTCTGTCATTAAAAGCTGTGAGAAGGATTTGGTAAAAGGTTATCAAGCCTTACTTAACCGGTAAAACTTGCTTTATGAGAAAAATACTCCTGATCCTGCTTATCCTTTCAACTGGAGGGCTTCCCGCTTTTGCACAGGATAAAAATACAACGGATAGTAAGCCTGTAGTCCCGTATGTAGGTGTAATGGCTGGTGGATGTGTGGACAATCCCTTTTCATTTACTGCGGGTGTGCAAAAGAATCTGAAAACACGGATCGCTGTGTCATTTGATCTGCATTACTGGAATACAAGGTATGAATGTTATTGTGATAGCATGTATTCACAAGGAAGGTTCCGTTCTTTTACACCTTCGGTGAAATTAACTTTCAACACAGGTAAAAGAGAGGGAATGGGACTGGTGGTGGGTGTGGGATTAGGCTATATGTTTGCCAAAGACAGAGGTACTGAACAGGCTTACTCATATGATGTGTCCACTAACACAAATGTGCTGAACACAAAGGATAAAGCAAACGGTAATTGGGATTTCAACAGTATCGCACCAACATTCACTGTAGGAGTTGGATTTCGGGTGCTGAAAGTGCCGGTTAGTTTTCAATCGGAATATTACTTTGCCAAAACAACAGAAGGATGGATGGCTGCTGCGGGCGGTGTAGGATTTAAGATCGGAATAAGACGGTATAAATAAAAACGGATTTGTCCTGATTCCATATTAAGAAAATGTTGCCTTCACCCATTTTATAAGGGCAGCATCCCAGCCCAACATTTTGAATGCGGTATAAAAAAGGATGATAGCGAATATTTTTTTCAGTGCTTCCTGATCTATCGCCAATGCCAGTTTACTGCCAAAATACCCTCCCACCAGAAAGCCAACCGATAACAATCCCACGATCCGCAGATCAATTGGAGTTCCTGCTTTCTGGCATTGATGATAATAGTACAATGAAGCCAGTATGACCACCGGCAGTGTAAGTACCGCCAGGGATGTACCCTGTGCCTGGTGTTGCGTATAACTTAAAAAGAAAACGAGAGCAGGTACCATAATGATGCCGCCACCCACACCCACCAAGCCGCTGAGTATGCCTGCTGACAGTCCTATCAGTAACGCTGTTAGAATTAATTGAGTAGCCATAGTATGTTTTGAAGAATTGTTCACGGCTTATTTAGTAAAGGTTTCTTTGTATAAAGCAATGGCTTCATTGATGACCCGGTAAGCGATCAATTGATCCTGGAAATTATCGATCTCCACTTTCTTATTTTCGAGTACTTTATATTGTTCGAAAAAATTCTTCAGCTCCAGTAAGAAGTGCTGCGGCAGATCTTCCATCCGGTTGATATGGTTCACCGAAGGGTCTTTGGCGGCTACCGCAATGATCTTATCATCCACCTGTCCGTTGTCTATCATCTGCATATTGCCGATTACATTGGCTTCCACCAGGCAAAGTGATTGAATGGATTGGGAGCAAAGCACCAGGATGTCCAGCGGATCACCATCCTGTCCCAGTGTTTGTGGAATAAATCCATAATTGATAGGATATTGAAACGAAGAATAGATCACCCGGTCCAGTTTTAATAAACCCGTTACTTTATCTACTTCATATTTTGATCGGGAGCCCTGTGGTATTTCTATGAGGGCATTAATAGTTGACGGAGCATTGTTTCCAAAATGTGCGCCGTGCCAGGGATGTTTTACAGTTAGCATAAGTGAGCAGAGATTTACAAGTTCAATAACCGGCAATAGTGCCCGTATAAATGATAATTATCGTACCAATTTCATTCCGATGTAGGTGGCCAGCAAGCCTGCCAGCACACTACCTGCTACATAAGCAAAGAATAACGCCAGCTTCTGTTCTTTTAACAGGCCAATACCTTCGAGGGTAAAAGCAGAAAAGGTGGTAAATCCTCCGCATAGGCCTGTCATAAGAAATAGTTTCAAGTTTTCATTACTGTCGAATGATTTAAAAGCCAGGCCCCAGAAGATACCGATCAATAAACAACCGGCGGCATTAACGGCAAATGTGCCCCAGGGAAATGAATGGTTGAATTGTATCGTAAACCACCGCTGGCACAGGTACCTGGCGATGCTTCCGAGCCCGCCTCCTAATCCTACCAGCAGAATATTATTCATCATTTCAGGCTGTCTGTTGTAACAGGTTTGTTAAGTGCCGTATCAGCATCATGCTGGTAAAGGTATTTCAGGTCCACCAGCCAGTTATTATTTATCCTTACCACTTTAAGCGTATCAGGATCATTTTTAAATGAATTGGAATAAACAAGAATGGAAACAGAATCATTCGGTGTAGCCAGTGGGTCGTAAAAACGGATAGAGGAAGCCCGGTAACCATCTTTTACAGATTGGGGAGCATTTTTATAGTTTCTTTCGGCCACATCCAGGTAATTGAGGTTAAGCGAATCCTGCAGCATATAATTAGATGCTTCTCCGAATTTTCCATCCAGCGCTGCCCGTATAAAATTTCTTGCCGCATCGGCACTGTTTTCAGAGGATGCCGCCTGCTTGTCTTTGCTTTTACAAGCTACGGCCAGCATAAGTATAGATATGATAATAGCAGGATATTTTTTCATCATACTGCAAAGTACAAAAATTTAAGATTGAATGGGTTTAGGCAGAGGTCGATAACCATTGCGTTACGAAATTTTCATAAAGGAAGGCAATAAAAAAGCAGGAATAAAAAGAAAAATGGTTCTCTCTATTCCTGCCGTATTCTGAAGCAAATGTTTATTCAGGCTTATCTTTCTTGATCAGCGGCGGTGTTTGCCGGTTGGCATATTCTTCAGCTTCTTTTTCATGTTCTTTGTTATAAGCCTTGATGATGGCCTTCACCAACCGGTGACGTACCACATCTTCTTCGTCTAACTCTATATGGGCTATGCCATCAATATTTCTTAAAATCCGGGTCGCCATTTGCAAGCCGCTTCGCTGGTTTCTCGGAAGGTCCACCTGTGTCATATCGCCAGTGATGATGGCTTTTGCATTGGCACCGATCCTGGTAAGAAACATTTTGAGCTGAAGTTCGGTAGCATTCTGCGCTTCATCCAGAATGATGTAAGCATTGTCAAGCGTACGGCCACGCATATAGGCCAGCGGCGCAATTTCAATTGTCCGGGTGGTCATATAATAGCCCAGTTTATCAGCCGGTATCATATCATCCAGCGCATCATACAATGGGCGCAGGTAAGGGTCTATTTTCTCTTTCAGATCGCCGGGAAGAAACCCCAGGCTTTCGCCTGCTTCCACAGCCGGACGGGTAAGAATGATCTTCTTTACCTGTTTATTTTTTAAGGCCCGCACTGCCAGTGCCACTGCAGTATAGGTTTTGCCTGTACCTGCAGGGCCAATGGCAAACACGATATCATTCTTTTCTGATTCCTGTACCAGTTTTTTCTGGTTGGCCGTTCTGGCCCGCACAGATTTCCCGTTGGGGCCGAACACCAGCACTTCGTTGGGGTTCTTTTCCCGGAAATGATCGATGACTTCGGCATCATCACCGCCCAGTACCTGCTCAAAGTAATTCTGACTCATATGGCCGTTACGTTCGAGGTAGGAGACAATGAGGGATATCTTTTCCCTGGCAGTTTCAATCTGCTCCGGTGCGCCGCTTAGCTTTAGCTGGGTGCCGCGGGAGAGGATTTTGAGCAGGGGAAATTTCTTTTTGAGGATGTCGAGCTTGCCGTTGTTCACGCCAAAAAATTCAATAGGGTTTACGGTTTCGAGGTTGATGATAGTGTCTGTCAATTCAGGTCTTTTTAGTGGTTCTTGTTTCTTTGTCATGGAGGGCAAAGCGAACCATGTTTCACAAAGCCGGCGAAGAGCAGTACCGGATTAATTACGTCTTCTGATCATTTTCAGAAGCCTGACTGCCAACTGGCAGGCTTACTCTTCTTTACCAATATTACTTAGCAATATTGTTTCTTCCTAAAGTTACTTATTCACAGTTGTGGATAGAGGGTTGAGCAACAAAAGTTTAGTTAATGATTTTTTACTTATGACTGGAATCAGCTTTCTGGCTGTAAAATGTCAACCAAACCAAGCACAGGTTGTTATAGTTTTATAATATGTCAAACGAAACGAAACCAATTAAACGGAGTAAACAACTAGCCCCGCTCAGCAGAGAACATCACGATGGGTTGTTATTTGCCTGGAAAATAAAACAGGGGCTGGAGAACCGGGCTTCTATGGAAGCTATGGCTAAGTATGCCTCCTGGTATTGGCGTCATCATATCAAACCTCATTTTTTCCAGGAAGAGAAGATTTTGATGCCCTATATGCCTGAAGGACATCCGATGGCGAAGCGCCTGAAAGAAGAGCATGATCATATCAGAGAGTTGATCCTTGAACTGGGGGAAGAAGCGGACAGGCGGCATTTACTGTTGCTCTGCGACCTGACCACCCAGCATATCCGGTTTGAAGAACGGGAATTGTTCGGCTACCTGGAGGAATTACTCTCTCCAGAACAGCTAGATACAGTATTCAAACAATTGGAAGAACATCCAGTTTCCTGCAATGAGGAATGGAAAGATGAATTTTGGATAAAAAGATAAAATTCAATCTTTTACTTTATTCTGAATTCGTAGGCCAGCCTGAGTCCTACGAAGGCTCTGGTTTGGTCTGTTACCCAAGCTTCATGTCTGATGCTGATATCGAGACTATTGCCACTTTTCCCTGTTACCAATTCATCACCCAAGAAAAAAGAGTATACAAACCCTTCATTTTTTTTGAAACCGCTTTGTAGAAGAAGCCCTGCATCGCCCCCCAGATAAAAATTTCCAATGTAATACCGGCCACCAACCTTAATTGGTACGCCAAAAACGGTTTCGCCACCAGGATTCAGGATATTTGTTTTGCCGCTAAGACTATAAAAGCCGGTAGATGCAATTACACTGGTGTGTTTAGCGAAAACATATTCGGCTTTTACAGTGGCTCCATATCCCCAGCCTTGTGTTTTTCTAAAATTATTTTCAGGGTAAATAACATCTGCCCCTAAACTCAGGTTCCATGTTTTCATTTTGCCAATCTGAGCAGACAGACCTGTCGATAAGAAGCAGGAAGCCAAAATAAAAATGATTACAGTAGATTTTTTCATAATAATCTTTTTTATAGTAAACAAACAGCGGGAAAAATAGTTGCGCATGACTCTTGAAATATCTTCCGGAATATCCGGGTTCTTACTAACTGAGTAAATATCAGATGTTAATATTTCGGTAAGAAAAAAAAAGCATGATAACTCTTACCAGCTTTATTGCATTTTTATAGCCAAACTTCTGCCAACTGATACATGAGATTACTTTTATCATTTATATCAATCTTTTTTTCGATCGTAGGCGTAGGCCAACCGTATAAAGTATCAGGTAAAATTGTGAACAGCAAACAGGAGCCACTAGCCTTTGCCAGTGTACAGGTAAAAGGCTACAGCCAGGGTACAGTAACAAAAGAAGACGGACGTTTTGAAATGGAATTGGAAGAGGGGAAATATGAACTGGTGTTCAGTATGGTGGGATATAAAGTCCAGATTATTACCATTATTGTCAGTAAAAAAGACTATTATAAAGACATCATCATGGAAGCGGCAGATGCCGGCAATCTTTCAGAAGTGATCATAAAAGGAAAAACCAGGGATAAAGCTGAAGAGTATATCCGTAATGTAATAAGAGGTAAAGATGCCATTGAAGCAGCAGCCGGCGCATATTCCTGCATGGTGTATATAAAAGCTGTACAGGAAGATTCGTCCGCACAAAGAAAACCAAAGAAACAAGTACACAATGATTCGTTGCTGCAAGCCAACCAGGCCAATACCGAACTAAACCGGATGGCATTGGCTGAAATTGTGCTGCGGCTCGACAGGGAATCACCCCGGCGAATAAAAGAAGAGAGAATTGGTATCACAAAAAGAGGGAACGCATTCGATTTA
>CALSAT010000127.1:0-9339 GCA_943372905.1 Bacteroides fragilis
TCAACAGATCATATTTATGAAGGCGCCCATCTACAGCATTCAGCAGTTCGGTTCCTGTAAAGGGTTTAGTAATATAATCATCAGCGCCTGACTCCATTCCTTTCCTCATATCCTGCCTTTCAGCTTTAGCTGTGAGAAAAATAAATGGAGTATTCTTGATGGCCTCATTCTTATGGATCGCATGCAGCACCCCATAACCGTCCAATACCGGCATCATGATGTCGCAAATGATCAGATCTGGCTTATACTCAATTGCCTTCTCCACTCCTGTTTTACCATTTTCTGCCAGTATCACTTTATAATTTGACAGTTCCAGTATCTCGGCCGTATTACTCCGCACATCTTCATTGTCTTCTATTAGCAGTATCTTTTTCATATCACAATTTTATCTCGTTAAATGTAACAATGAACTCCGTTCCGGCACCCAGCTCACTTTTACAGGCTACAGTACCATTCATGAGTTCTGCATATTTTGAAACGATATGCAAACCAAGGCCTGTTCCCTGTATGCTGCCGGCATTGGCACCACGGAAAAAACGTTCCATCAAATGCTTCTGGTCTTCTTTTGAAATACCTATCCCCTTGTCCTTTACCGAAAGAATGAACTGGCCCTGTCGTAAAGTTGTGCTGATTGCAACAGGGCTTCCTTCAGGTGAAAATTTGCTGGCATTTGAGATCAGGTTCATCACTATATGCTTTAACAGGGAGGCATCCATAAATATCTCCGCTGCACCTTTATGCTTTGTATAAAAAGCCTGCCTATTCTTTAGTATATTCTTAAGCTCACTCATCACTACAGTGATGAACTGCCTGATATTTATATGAACCGGCCGTACCAGTATCTTTCCCTCCTCAATTTTCCCAACACTCAGAAAATCATTAAGGATATCAGTCAATGTGCTGACAGCCCCAATGATCCGCTGCAGGTGTTTCTCTCTCTTAGGCTGGTCCCTTGTCTTGGTATACTTCTCCAGCAGGTAAGCAGATGAAAGCACCGTGCTCAGCGGGGTCCTGAATTCATGTGAGGCCATGGTCACAAACCTTGACTTTAGCTCCCCCAGTTCTTTTTCCTTCTTCAGATTCTCCAGCAAATGTTCTTCTGCTTTTCTCTGTTCGGTGATATCAATAGCAATACCCATGAAGCCGGTAATTATTCCTGCCGCATTGCGGATGGAAGTTATACTGAGCAACACCGGGAATACAGTCTTATCCTTACGGATAAAAGTGTAACGCTCCTCGGCATGGATATTCCGTTTCGACTTTTCCACCAAAACACCAAAATCATCATCTATGATCTGTCCGAATTCTTTAAGCAATTTTTCCCGCCGGGTATTGATCTCCCTTTTATCATGAAACAACAGTACACTATGCTTGTTTACAACTGCTGCCACCGGGTAGCCGGTACTTCTCGATGCTTCGGGATTAAAGAATTTAATGATTCCGTTAGCATCAGTGGCAATGATCATTGCACCGGCATTATCAAAAAGAGCCTGTTGAAATGATTGTGCAGTCTCGAGGCTGGCAGAAGACTGCCTCAATTGTTCCAGGGCAAAGTTCAGATCCTTCGTACGCCGGGTCACTTTCGCCTCCAGTTCGGTATGCAATTTTTTAATAGCTGCTTCAGATTTTTTCCGGGATGAGATATTATTTATGAACGCAATGATAAACTGTTTGCCGTTTTTTATGTAATTACTCAGATTTATCTCTGCCGGAAACTCAGTACCATCTTTTCTAAGGGCTAAAATATCCCGTCCGTATCCCATTAAGCGGGTTTCGGGTTGGGCGATATATTTTTGGTGAAAACGGCTGTGCTTATTCTGCAGCCGCGATGGCACCAGTATTTCTATTCTTTTGCCAATCAATTCTTTCTCTTCATAGCCCAGTTCGTTTAATGCATAAGGGTTGATGGCAGATATTTTACCAGCAGCATCGGTGATAATAATCCCCATGGTGGCATAAAAAAAAATAGCCTCAAAATGCCTGGAGGAGACATTGTTTATGTTGGAATAAACCGGCATAGCACTGATACCCGAATGGATGTATTCGGTTGCCAATTCTATGGAATGTATTAATTACAATGGGTGACTAATGTCAGTTCACATACTGACACTGAGCGGGAAAAGAATTTTTCGGAGGAAAGACTATTTTTTAAACAGCTTGCCCAGCTTATCTCCCGCCTTAGTGGTAATTTTTTTGGCCAGCAGGCTGATACCATAATTAAGGGTGCTTCTTAATACCCCATCGCCTTTAAGATTAGCTTCTGCCTGATGATCCAGTATATCATTATAGGCTTCTTTGGCCAGGGAAGAAGGTTTCAAAGTGGCCTTCAGTCCCGTCCAGTTCTCACGGATGGAATCTTCCAACTCAGCCCTGCGTTTCTTTATACGCAATTTCTCTGCCTTAAGCTGGTGTATGCTTTTAATCTTCCTCATCGGTGGAAAATAATTGTTTGATCAATGCATTCATCACCGGCAGGCGAATGATCCTTCCCCTTGCCCCCCAAATAATAATTGCCAGCAACAGGTAAAACCCGGCCACCAGTAAAAAGCCCAGCCACATTTTTCCCAGCCATACGCCTAATACAAGGGCCAAGGCAACGCCTCCAAAGATTATGAAGAGAAAAAGTATGAGTGCAACAAAAATACCTGCCAGCATATTAGCAGCAATGGCAGATGCTTTTTCTGCTGCACTCAGCTTTACTGCATCGATCCTGTTATTGATGTATTCTTTTACAGAATCAACCAACTCTTCAGCTTTGGCAAAGGTCTTTTCCATGTAAGCAGTATTAATTTAAATAAACCAAACCCCTGCACCTTATGCAAACTCGTCTGCTTTCTCTTTCACTGTTTGTACGATCTCCTCTTTAAGTTCACTTAGTTTTTCTTTTCCACTGCGGAATTTATCTTTTACTCCTTTCGCCAGTTTCTCGCCTTTCTCCTTTATCTTTTTCCTGGTCTCGCTTCCTTTATCAGGTGCTAATAAAATTCCTGCGGCTGCACCTATGGCAGCACCCGCAAACAAGGCGGCTACTATTTTACCTGCATTATTCATGATCAGTGTTTTTGATTATTTAATATCCGTAAGTTAGCAACAGTCATGCCAGTTAAAAAATGATACCACTCACAGGTATTAATGATGATAATCAGAACATCATGAAAATGATCATCCAAGATTCTTTTTTAGCACCTCCAGCAGGTGTTCCCCTGTAAACGGTTTCAAGATATAACCATCAGCCCCCATCTGCATACCAGCATCTATTTCTTTTTTCTCTGTTGAGGCTGTAAAGAAAACAAACCGGGATTCGTTCAGGGCAGGATGTTGCCGGATATGTTCCAGCAGGCTATAGCCGTTCATTTCAGGCATCTGGATGTCGCATAAAATGAGATCGGGGGTTTGCTGTAGTGCAATGTCGAGAGCTTCCCGGCCATTACAAGCAGGAATCACAGTATAATTGCTCAATTCAAGCAGCTCAACCGTGTTCTCCCGTATATGTTCATTATCCTCAACAAGAAGAATTGTTTGTTTCATGCTTATGAGGTTTAATGTTAAAACTCATTAAAGGTAGAAACAAATGAACTCGTAGCAAGATTTTTATCTGGGTTATAAGAACAAGGCATCTATATTACTATTTCTGCTGATCTCTAATAAGTATAAAAAAAGATAAATTCATTTGGCAATCAATATAAAAGAACCTCTGATATTGATGGCATAATGAATTAATAACCTGCCGTTCCAGTTGACTGATCACTCTTTTGCTGCTTTTCGAGTTTTCTAAAATAACCGCGGAATAAAAAATTATGTTTTAACGCTTCCATATTCTGGCTAAATCCTTCTGCGGCTTTTTGTATCTGATCCAGGCTGGTATTTAGCTTGCCCACCACCAGTGAATCTTTCAGTAAGGCATGTAAGGCTCCATGGCCCCTGTTAATGTCCTGCTCCATACCGGATACCAGGTTGCTCACCACTATTGTCAATGAGTCGGCATGATGACCCGCTATTTTTACGGTACGTACTGCCTCATTGAGGTTGATGGAAAAAGTGCTATCGGTCAATAAAGATCCAACAGATCCTTTGCCGCTCCTGATGCCTGCAACGACTTGCTGCAACTCTGTCAGCATGTTATCAGCTTTTGAGGTTGCCTGCCTTACGGAGACAAGTGACCTGTGCAGGTTTTCCGGTAATGTGTTATCATTTAACAGTGCCCACAAGGCCTGGCTGCTGTTCAGCCGTTGCACCGTAGTTTTCAATCCTTCAGCAATATCAGCCACATCATTATTAGTTTTGTGAAGTGTCTGTATCATTCCCTCCGTATCTACGGACTTTTTGGAAGCCAGCAGGTCACCGTCTTCTGCCAGTATACCGGGCACCCCAGCCGGAACAATATTGACCACTTTATTACCCACCAGCCCGTCAGTACCGATTGATACAACCGCATTCTTTCGGATCACTTCTTGCATCTTTGTATCTATTATCATAGTTACTTCGATCACCGTATCGCTCAGTATGCGGATTTTCTTAACGGTACCCGCCTGTATACCAGCAAACCGTACATTATTTCCCGGTACTAATCCCTGCACATTCTCAAACCTTGCTTTCAGTACATAATTATCACCGAAAAGATTCCTGTTTCTGCCGATCATGTATAGGAGCAGGATCAGGAAGAAAATTCCGGCCAATACAAATATGCCCAGTTTCGTATTATTCATTATGCGCTTTGCCATACAAAAAGTATTATTCGAAAAATTGTTTCACCTTTTGATCTTTATTTTCTTTCAACTCATTATAAGTACCGACTGCATAGCAGCACCCATCCACCAATATCACCACCCGGTTACTGGCCATGCGTACACAATTCATATCATGAGAAATGATAAGAGACGAAGTATTGTATTTGTACTGAATTTCTTTCATCAGTTCAATGATCTCCTTTCCGGTGATCGGGTCCAGGCCTGTTGTAGGCTCATCATACAGGATAATATCCGGCTGCAGGATCAATGTGCGGGCCAGGGCCACCCGCTTGCGCATACCGCCGGACAATTCCGCAGGCATCATATCCACCGTATGCTGCAGCCCCACATCGTGCAGCGCATTTAATACCATATCATTTACTTCCTTTTGTGACACCTTCATCCAGTGACGGCGCAGGGGAAATTCAAGATTCTCTCTTACCGTCATGGAATCATACAAGGCATTGCTTTGGAAAAGAAAACCTACTTTGGCCCTTATCTTATCCAGTTCCTCACTGTTCAGATCAGGTACGTTTTTCCCGAAGATTTCAATAGTCCCATTGTCTGGTGCCAGTAAACCGATAATACATTTTATAAGCACCGATTTCCCAGACCCTGATTTTCCCAATACCACTACAGTCTCTCCTTTATTTAACTCCACGTTGAAATCAACCAGCACTTTATTACTGCCAAAAGACTTGAACAAATGACTGACCACCAGTACAGGCGCTGCACTGACAGACGGCATGGGGGCTAATATTGTATCCGCGGCGGTTTTCATGAGACTTAATTGAATCCCAGGACATCAGTTAGCTGTACGGCAAGCAGATCTATCACAAAAATGAAAACAGAGGAAACGACTACTGCAGAATTGGCAGAGCGTCCCACTCCCTCTGTCCCTTTACTGCTGTTGTATCCTTTGAAGCATCCAATGATCCCAACGGCAAAACCAAAAAAGAAACTTTTGGTAAACGCCGGTAATACATCATTGAAGGAAAGGTTGTCAAACACCTGTGTCCAGTAAAGAGTAAAACTGGTATTGCCCCGTATATTAACACCCAGCCAGGAACCATAGAGTGATATTGCATCACCCAGCATCACAAGCACCGGCAACATAAAAGTGGCAGCCAATACTCTCGTTACCACCAGGTACTTAAAAGGGTTCGTACCGCTTACTTCCATTGCATCTATCTGCTCCGTCACTTTCATAGAGCCCAGTTCTGCACCGATACTGCTGCCAATCTTTCCCGCAAAGATCAGGGCGGTGATCACCGGCCCTATTTCTCTTACCACAGCAATGCCCACAATAGCAGGTAATTGCGACTCAACTCCATAATCCATCATAGATGGACGCAACTGCATTGTGAGCACAAGCCCCATGATGAACGCTGTAAGCCCTACCAGCGGCAGCGAACGGTAACCTATGATAAAACATTGCCGGAAAAACTCTGTCACTTCATATCGTGGCCTGAACCATTGTTTGAAGAACCTGGCTGTAAAGCGGGACATTTCACCAGCTTCAGACAAAAATTTCGCTATCGGTGTGGATTTTGCCACTGCTTAATAAGAATATTCTCAAAGCTGGCATATACAACGCAGAATATCTATGAATATCATCACAGCAAACCGTGATTATCATCACGGTAATCAAAAAAGAGAAGCCTGACTGGTAAACGGATACAATAAGAATATTATCAGGGTAAATTATTCTTTTTCGAAGCGGCCCGTTTTCTCTTCAATCACGATCCGGTAAACAACCGGCTTGATAAAGCCCGGTGAACGGGGATGCACTCTTGTTTCGGCAATATCAGGTACCACTGCCGTTTCACTCATTTTCAGGTGCAGCATCCGGTCCACAAACAGTTTCATCGCCCGTAATTGCTCTTTCTCCTCCGTGATCTCCTCGTAGCGGCCAAACACAATAACACTTTTCCAATCGGTAAAACTTTTTACCTCATCCACTTCCAGGCACACCAATGGATTATCCCTCATCACCCTGATCTTTCTGCCTGTAGCAGCATGGGCAATTATTTGTTTCCCGTCGAAAATATAATTAGTGGGTACCACATAGGGTTGCCTACCATCTGTACAGCCAATGCGGCCAAAAATATTTCCGGTCAGCAGTTCGTCTATTTCTTCATCGGTCAGATGTCCTGTCATATTATATGCAGATTATGGATAAAAAATCTTTTGGCCTCTGCCATCTTATCTCGCAACCGCTCCACCATCGATCACCAACTCAGCACCGGTAACAAATAATGATTCATCACTTGCCAGGTATAATGCGCCGTTGGCGATCTCAATCGCTTCAGCCACTCTTCCCTGTGGCGACATATTCCTGATCATTTCCTGCATCTCAGGAGATGCCAGCAGGTCTTTCGTCATCGGCGTTAATACCGCACCCGGACAGATCGTATTCACCCTTATCTTATCTTTTGCCAATGTTACCGCCAGGTCTTTGCTGAGCAAACACAAGCCGCCTTTGGAAGAAGAATAAGCCACACCATTACCACCAACAAGCCCCGCAATAGAAGCGATATTCACCACACTGCCACCACCTGCTTTTCGCAGGTGTGGTATGCAGGCTTTACATCCCAGGAAGGGCCCCGTAAGGTTGATAGCGATCACTTTATCCCACAGCTCTTTGGATGTTTCCTCACAATTGGTGAAGCCTGGAAATACCCCCGCATTGTTCACCAGTATATCAAGGTGGTCAAATAGCGAAATCGTTTTTGTTACTGTTGCATTCCAATCGTCCTCACTCGTCACATCATGCACCATATACTCGATGGCAAGACCTTCAAGCTGTGCGGCGGTCACCCATTCTTGCAGGGGGGCTTCCTGTAAGTCAGTGGCCATTACCCTGGCGCCTTCCATAGCAAATAGCCTGGCGGTTGCTGCTCCCATGCCACCGGCAGCACCGGTGATGATTGCGGTCTTGTTATCCAATCTTTTCATGTACTTGAATTTTACTCATGAATGGTCATTACAGCTATATGGCTCTGCAATAATTCTGCTGAAATAATTTGCTGAACAGATTATGCTATTCTGACTGAAAAGTCAACAAGCACAACGATCGTTTTCATAATATGTAGTTGCGTTGTCTAATAGTATTGGATAAGGGCTATATGACCATAGTTATCCAGTACTCCTTCTTCAGTAAATTCCACATCACCGCCTCCTTCCAATACTTTTTCTATCACATCATCCACCGCATCCTTTATGTAAGAATATCTATTGTATGGCTCACTAAGTTGATAGATCACTTCATCACTGCCACCACGTTGTGCGGCTACCATATAGTTTTTCTCCACTACCAGCAGCCTTCCCTTTAGTGCTACAGCTTCTTTCCACACTTCGTGTATGCCGGTAGCCAGTTTCTTTCTGTCAGCTGCATCTTCCAGTTGGTTAAGCAGGTTTACTTCCAGCACTTTTCTCCAATCGCTGATATAGGGTGCCAGTACCGCCTGCAGATCACTTACACTGGCCTCCTCATAATTTCCATGCACATACTTCACGATCGCATGGTTGTGGCGGGTTATTTTCCTGAAATGGCCAAGTATTCTCTCTGTACCAAGTACGAATAAAGGCAACTGATAGGCTTTCAAAATCAGGCCGAGTGAATTGTCGGTGTGCAGCAGGAACTTTTCCATCAATATCTCTTTCCTTTCAGACATATCGGAGAAATTAGCCACCTTCTCCGGGCTGTCATTCTTATATGCCAGTACTGATTCCGGCGTATTGGTTACCAACCGCACGAAAGAAGTGGAATTGCCCAGATAGATGCGGCTTTCTTTTCCACTCATCAGTTGCACCAGGTATTTATGAAATTGCTTTTTACTATACACCAGATCACGGATCTCAAAAGACTCATCCACGATGATCTTTTCTTCCACTGGTATATCCAGGTATAATATCTTTTCAAACACCGGTGACACATAGATCGCCACACTTTTCTTTCGGGTATCAAAATTCAGGTTCTTCAGCAAAGCCCGCAATTTCTGCATCACTAAGCTACCGGCCTCACCGGGATATTGCTCTTTTAGCTCTCTTTCCACTTTATCCGCCGCCATTTTAAGAGCATGCGACAACTCTGTCTGCAGGTTCATCTTTGGTTCAAAAGGCATAATGACAGATACAGCAGGGCGGTAATGCACGGCTTCTATCACTTCTCTTATCTCCGGGGTCATAACTTGTTTCATACAATGCCATTTAGGCACCGAAGCTACCTTTACATACCCGGTAAAACACTGATGGCTGTCACTGGTTGTTTTGATTGTCCTCATTGATAAGGCAGCAACACCAGTAGTTACTTGCAGCATAACAGGTAACCGGCAGCGGCATGTAATGAAAGTCACAGTACAGGTGACACGAGAGTTTGAATTTTACAAAAAATAAATCTATGCGCTACTCAAAAATTGTAATGGTCGCAGCACTGCTGCTTTCAGGCGGATATATCAATGCTCAACTTATATCTGATAAAGAAAAAGCAACGATCGTGCAGATGCGGGAAGAAGAAAAAATGGCTAGGGATGTGTACTTATCATTGAATGAAAAATGGGACCATCAGGTGTTCACGAATATCTCCGGCAGCGAGAGCTATCACATGAGT
>CALSAT010000128.1:0-9330 GCA_943372905.1 Bacteroides fragilis
TCAAATTTTTTACACTATGATAATAAAGATGAGTAAAAGGACGCTGCTGTTATTCTGTATGATGGCAGCCGTGCTGAGTACGTCAGCCCAGGAAACAACAAAAGACCGGTCAGGCATTAAAAGCCCCAATGTGGGTATTAGCTTTAATATGCATGACTTTAATACCAAAACCATTTTCCCGATCGAAGATTCTGCATATGGTTTTTCCATAATGTTCTGGAAAGGCATCACGCAAAAGATCGATTATTCGATCCGGTTCAATGGGTTGTTTCCCAATAAGAATAAAGACAATGTGATCTCTAAAAATCCGATCAGCAGTGAACTGGAACTGGCCTTTCATGCAAAGGCTTTTCCTGAGAAGGCCGTATTTAATCCTTTCCTGACGTTGGGTATCGGTGGCGGACGGTATCATAAAGACCTGGCCACTGTAACTGAGCCTAATGAAAATTTTGTGTGGAATGCACATGGAATTGGTGGTGTTGGATTACAACTGAATATCAAGAATGAATTGTATTTCGTTTTACAGGCTAACTATCGCTACAGCATTGATGAAGAGAAGTTGCCGCATAATCTTTTCTACTCTTTTGGTATCACCAAATCGCTGACGAAAAAGAAGACCCCGCCAGCACCGGTAGTGCTTGATAAAGATGGAGACGGTGTGCCTGATAATGCAGATGCCTGCCCCGATGTGGCTGGTGTGGCCGCACTACAGGGTTGTCCTGACCGTGATGGTGATGGTATAGCGGATAAAGAGGATGCTTGTCCCGATGCTAAAGGCCCTGCAGCACTGAAAGGATGCCCGGACAGAGATGGTGATGGCATTGCTGATGCAGAGGACAAATGCCCGGATGAAAAAGGTTTGGCCCGTTACCAGGGCTGCCCGATACCTGATACGGACAAAGATGGTATCAATGATGAAGAAGATAAATGCCCCACGGTAGCTGGTGTAGCCCGCTATGATGGTTGTCCGGTACCTGATACGGACAAAGATGGTATTGATGATGAAGAAGACAAATGTCCTAACCTGGCTGGTGTAAGAGAAAACCAGGGCTGCCCTGCTATAACAGAAGAAGTAAAAACAAAGGTGAATAAAGCGGCCCAGAATATTCTCTTCATTACCGGCAGCGCCAAACTGCAAAAGAGCTCTTACAAAGGCTTAGATGAGGTAGCGAAAATATTACAGGAAAACCCTGAGATGGAACTCAGCATTGATGGCCATACCGATAATGTGGGCAGTGATGAGATGAATCAGAAGCTAAGTGATAACAGGGCCGCCACTGTTAAGAATTATTTTATCAGCAAAGGCATAGGAGAGGGCCGTATTCAAGCGGCGGGACATGGCGAAACGACCCCGATCGCAGACAATAAAACTGCTGCAGGTCGCCAGAAAAATCGCCGGGTTGAACTGGTGCTTAACTATTTTCAGTAAAAATCATTTTCACTTATATTAAAGAAGCTGTCGTTCCTGCGACAGCTTCTTTTTTTATAAAATAGAGAGCCGGGGAGATACGATACAGGCGGTAAAAACGTTATTAAACCAATCCGTAATTGTTTTAATCCCAATCCCGTTCCCGTGAAAACGCCGAAACTGTACTTTTTTGCCATCATGGCTAGCCTGTCTCAGGTAGTATCCGCCCAGGATTTTGATAAATCCGCCACTATTTCCCTTTTTACAGGCCTCGTTAATTACCAGGGCGATCTTAATCCCAGCAGCTTTTCCTTTAGTCATTCCAATTTGGCCACCGGTGTTATTTTTCGCAAGCCGCTGAACCGTTGGTTCACTGTACGGGCTGGCGTCACCATGGGTAAAATAGAAGCGAATGATGCATGGAACCGGGATTATCTCAAATCCCGCAACCTGAGTTTTACTACCACAATTAAAGAAGCGTATGCAGGACTGGAAATAGCGGTACTGGATATATCCACTACAAAATTTACTCCTTATATCTATGGAGGAATTGCAGTTTTTCATTTCAATCCCTGGGCGGTTGATAACAGCGGTACCAAAACCTACCTGCAACCATTGAGTACCGAAGGGCAGGGGCTGCCACAATACCCTGAACAAAAAAAGTATAGCCTGACACAGATCGCATTACCATTTGGTGCAGGAATAAAATATGCTGTATCTGATGGCTTTAGCATTGGGGTGGAATTCAGCCAGCGAAAATCTTTTACCGATTACATTGACGATGTAAGTTCCTATTACGTGGACAAAGATGTACTGCTGGCAGCCAGGGGCCCAAAGGCGGTGGAGATGGCTTATCGTGGCGGACAGTCTCCCGTAGGGTCTCCTTTGTACCCGGCGCATGGCGAGCAGCGGGGAACAGCTTCAGAAATGGACTGGTATTATTTCACCGGAATAACAGCAGAAATAAAACTGAATTCGCTAGGTGGTTTGTTTGGCGGATCAAAAACAGTGGCCAGCCAGCGATGCCCCAGGTTTTGATAATTGTTTATAAGCCTGTACGGCTTTAGTCCTGGTAATAACAGCCTGGTCTTTACAGTCGGATAATTTTAATGTTTGCTTAGTACAGGTTCAGGCATTTCACAACCCCAAGCCGATAGCTTACCACCTGTTACTATTCCGGCAACCGGCGGCCCGATCTTTTCCACGATAAGCACCACCTGCTCCAGGGTAAGGCTGGAGCCTTTTTGTTTTCCAATCTCCCTGATATGAGGTTCTAACCATTTTCGCAATACCCGGATACTGACACCATAGGCGGCCGCCATCCGGCCCATGGAGCAGGCTTTGAGCAGAAGCACCGGTACTCCGTTTTCGATAATCGTTTTCATACTACTGATTTGTTGCAATATAAGGGATGGCGGAGTGCCGGGTTCCCATTAAGGCTCATTAAAGCCCGTTAAGGCTCATTAAGGCCTCTTATTGACCATTAAAGTAGGGCAAATGCAATTAAGGTGCTGTCTGCAGGCAAGTAACAGGCAATGAAGAAGCAATGTAGAGCCAATGAACAATGAAGGAACAGGCGGTCAGCAGGCAAGTATCAGGCAGTTAGGCGGCCCTACAAAAACAATCAATCCAATGCATTTGAACTTGCTAAACATTTCCTCTAAAGGCTTGTTGTACATTTGCAGAATATTTTTTATCAAGCCCTATTTCTATTCTTAACCCTTAGCACACATGGCCTGGAAAAATCAGCAAGCATTTATAGACGCATTGGAAGAAGCCGGGGAACTGATCCGCATCAAAACATATGTAAATCCCAAACTGGAGATCGCAGAGATAACTGACCGTATCAGCAAATCAGGCAATGGTGGCAAAGCGCTTCTCTTTGAAAATACAGGGTTTGATTTCCCGGTATTAATGAATGCCTATGGCAGCGAAAAGCGGATGTGTATGGCATTGGGCGTTCAGCATCTTGATGATGTGGCCAAAGAAATTGAAAACTTGTTTCATTTACTGTCCTCACCTAAGGAGAATATATTAGACAAACTGAAACTGTTGCCTAAACTCGGGCAATTTGCCAGTTGGATGCCCAAAGTAAAAAAGGGCCGGGGTGCCTGCCAGGAAGTAGTTATGCAAACCCCGGACATCACCAAGCTGCCCGTGATCACCTGCTGGCCAAAAGATGGTGGCCCGTTTGTTACGCTGCCGGTCATTCATACCAAAGATCCCATTACCAATGCCCGCAATGTGGGTATGTACCGGATGCAGGTATTTGGTCCCACCATGACGGGAATGCACTGGCACAAGCATAAGGTAAGCGCCAAACATTTTGCTGAATACAAAAAGCTGAACAAAAAAATGCCGGTAGCAGTAGCATTGGGAGGCGATCCGGTATATGCTTATTCCGCTACGGCGCCATTGCCGGAGAATGTGGATGAATACATGCTGGCCGGTTTTCTGAGAAAGAAAAAAGTGGAACTGGTAAAATGTATTTCCCAACCTGATGTGGAAGTACCAGCCGATGCAGATTTTATTATTGAAGGCTATGTGGACCCGAATGATGAACTGGTATGGGAAGGCCCATTTGGAGACCATACGGGTTATTATTCATTGCCCGACTGGTATCCGAGATTTCACATTACGGCCATCACTCATAAAAAAGATGCCGTTTATCCCGCCACGATCGTTGGCATTCCTCCGCAGGAAGATGCCTGGCTGGGCAAAGCCACTGAACGGATCTTCCTGGCACCAATAAAAATGACGATGGTGCCCGAAATTGCAGACATGGACATGCCTATAGAAGGCGTCTTTCACAATCTCGTTATTACCAAGATCAAAAAAGACTATGCCGGCCAGGGACAAAAAGTAATGAATGCTATGTGGGGGGCCGGGCAAATGATGTTCAATAAAATTTTAGTTCTAACGGCCTCCCCAAACCCCTCCGAAGGAGGGGCTTTAGAAGAATCATTTAAGATAAGTGATTATTTAAAGCTGGCTCAAAGTGTTTTCAGGAATTTAAATCCTGCTACCGATATTTATTTCTCCACCGGACCGATGGATGTACTGGACCATAGCTGCAGCAAAATGGGCTTTGGCGGAAAGATGTGTATTGATGGAACGGCAAAGACAGAAGAGGAGAGAGACGATAGTTATAGCATAGGAGTAGTAAGTCAAATGTTGAACCCGGATCTGATCAAACAGAAGTTTGCCGAAATAAGTTCTGTAAACACTTCGCTCTTAGCAAAACAAATTCCCTGTATTATTATTTCCGTACAAAAGAACCGGCCGGGACATATAAAAGAACTGCATGAGCAGCTATGTGCAATACCAGAAATGGAAGGGGTAAAGATGGTGCTGTATGTAGAGCACACGGTGGATGCCAACGATCTGCCAACAGCGCTATGGCGTTTTTGCAATAACCTTGACCCCAAGCGGGACAATCACCTGTACAAAGGGCCAATCCACCATTCACAAACCGGCACTCAAAACTTATATATTGCCTGTATGGCACTGGATGGGACCCGTAAGACAAAGGAATTCGACAATTTTCACCGGGACTGGCCTAATATTATTGTAGCCGATGATGACACGATCAACTCGGTGGATGAGAAATGGAACAGCCTGGGCACAGGTGCATTTATCCCATCTCCCTCTCTTAAATTTAAGGGTCAGATGTACGGTGAAGAAGCGGTGGTAGAATAAATTCTCTCTACCTTCGGTCATTATAATGATAAAGGAAAACGTAAATCCAGATTCCCCGCCAGGGAAAGGCAGTATCAATATTTTAATGACAGGCGGTGGTGCACCCGGTGCAGCTGGTATCATCAACTGCCTTCACAAAGAGCCTTCCTTTCATATTACAGTGGTTGATGCAAATCCGCATGCAGTTGGAAAATACCTGAACCCGGATTTCGAAACGATTCCCCGGGCCGGTGAAACTTCCTTTGTTGATGCAGTATTATCGCTTTGCAGAAAAAAGAATATCGATGTATTATTGCCATTGGTCACTAAAGAGCTGATCCCATTGGCACAACGGCGCCATGAGTTTGAAATGGCAGGAGTAAAATTGCTTAGCTCGTCGGCTGCTTCGCTGGAGATAGCCAACAATAAAAGCCGCCTGTATGAATTTTTGCAATGGCGAGCTATTGCAGTACCAGATTTCCGGGTCGTGGAAACGGTGGAACAGTTTAAAACAGCTGCGGAAGAATTAGGCTTTCCAGGTAAACCCGTTTGCTTCAAACCCTCAGTATCTAATGGCAGCCGCGGATTCAGGATCATGAAAGAGGATGTTAATGAATCCGACCTGTTATTTAATCACAAGCCTGCGAATACCTACATCAAATACAATGATGCCCTGCGCATACTTTCAGCAGCGCCTTTTCCTGAATTGTTATTGAGCGAGTACTTGCCGGGTGATGAATACTCTGTTGATTGTATTGCTAATGATGGCGAGCCGGTTCTGATCGTTCCCCGGCTCCGCATAAAAATGATCAATGGCATTAGTACGGAAGGAGAGTTTGTGCAAGAGGAGAGTATTATCGCTTATTGCCGGCAGATCATTAAAGAGCTTCAACTTCATGGCAATATTGGCATCCAGGTAAAAAGATCGGAGGCCGGACAATTTCTGATACTCGAGATCAATCCCAGGGTACAGGGAACCATTGCAGCTGCGCTTGGCGCGGGCATTAACCTGCCCGTTCTGGCAGTAAAACAGGAATTGGCCCTGCCAATTTCAAACGGGGAATTGGATGTAAAATGGGGAACTAAGTTCATCCGCTACTGGAATGAGGTTTTTTACTGACCTGTTTCTGCCAGAAAGTCATTCATTCAATTTGGAAAGGTCTTTGTTCCTGTTTGCCGCAACAAAACAGGCCGTTTCTGCGTCAACAGGAAATGGTGCCCCATCTTTTTCTTAATTTGCTTAAAATTTTTCTGATGAAACGAATCAGTGCTGGCCTAATAATGAGTCTCCTTGCGTTTACTACGTTTGCCCAAAGTTCCAAACAGCCCAATACACTGTTATGGAAAGTAAGCGGAAACGGGATCGAAAAACCCTCTTATCTTTTTGGCACCATACATATGCTTTGCAAAGAAGATGCTTTCCTCGGCGTAAAACTCGTGGAAGCCATCGAGCAGGCAGATAAAGTGTACCTGGAGCTGGATATGGATAACCTGTTTGAAATGCTGGGGGTAATATCAAAAATGAAGATGAAGAATGATACAACGCTGGCAGATCTGCTTACACCGGAAGAATACAAAAAAACTAAAGAATACTTCCAGGAAAAAAGCTCAATGCTCCCTTTCTCTGTATTGGAAACTTATAAGCCTATGCTTGCTTCATCCTTACTGCTGGAGTCAAGTATGGTGTGTGATGAATCCGTAGCGATGGAGCAACTGATCATGGCAGAAGCCAAAAAGCATAAAAAGCCCCTGGAGGGGTTGGAAACAATGGCTTACCAGATGAGCATATTTGACAGCATTCCTTATAAAGTGCAGGCGAAGGAATTATTTAAAACCATTTCCGTTGGCGAAAAAGAAACAGATGGAGACAAAGAGTTCAGGGAAATGATGAAAGCGTATAAAGAGCAAAACCTGGAAAAACTCGGAGAAATGATCAGCAAAAGTGATGATGGCATGATGCAATATGAAGACCTCCTGCTGTTCAACCGCAACCGGAACTGGGTAGAGAAACTGAAGAAAATAATGCCCACCAAATCTGTAGTGGTGGCAGTAGGTGCCGGTCATTTACCCGGAGAAAAAGGTGTGATCAGCCTGTTGAGAAAAGCTGGTTATACAGTAACACCGGTGGAAAACAAACCGGGGCGGACCACAAGGGAGATTTGATTAAAATAATCCTGTATGAAAAAAATCCTGTTACTGTTAACCGTTTCAACTCTTTGCAGCATTCTTTTACCCGCACAAAAAGTAAAAGATCTTCTTTCTTCCGCCAGAACATTGGCTGAACAGAAGAAATACAACGAAGCTGTTTCTGTGTTGAAAAAGGCAAAAGCTATTGACTCCACGAATTATAATGTGATAACGGGGCTTTCAGAAATGTACTACGAATTGCAGCGGTGGCAGGATTGCTACGATGAATTATCCACCGGTATCCTTTTATATCCCGATTCTCCCTACCTGTATTTTTCAAGGGCAGAGATGCTGTACACCACGGTGAATACGGATGCCGCCATAGCTGATTATACCACTACGCTGAAAATGGTGGATGAAGACTCGCTTATTCTTGGCTGCCTGCTGAACCGCGGGGCCTGCTACTCGCAAAAGAGAGAATTTCAATTGGCCTACGAAGATTATACGAAGGCCAGCCTCATGGCCGGCGATAATACAGCCATCTTAAATAATATGGCAACCGCATTAGACGAACTTGGCCGGGCAGATGATGCCATCCTGATATTGAAAAAGATCATCACACTTGATTCTGCCTTTCTGGGCTCATATGTAAACCTGGGGTTTCAATACACCAAGCTGGGCCGGTACAAAGAGGCGATCGAGTATTTCGACAAGGCAATTGAACTGGACAAAAACGAACCGCTTACCTATAACAACCGGGGGCTGGCGAGATACCACCTTGGTGATTACAACGGTGCCCTGGCTGATATCAATGAATCACTTAGAATTTATCCGCAAAACAGCTATGCATACAAGAACAGGGCCCTTGTTTATTTAGCCCTGAAGGAAAAGGAGAAAGCCTGCGCTGATATTCAAAAGGCGCTTGAATTCGGGTTTACCAAAATGTATGGAGAAGAAGTGCTGCAATTAAAAAAAGCCAATTGTGACAAAACAACTAACTAATGTATTTGTTATCGTTGCATGAAAACAGTTTTCCTGAATATATTGCTTTCCCTTGCAGCCTTAGCAGGCTTTTCATTCATGAGGGCCCCGGAAGAGGGCATAAAAGTTTCTGTTACCAATCTCAGGAATAATAACGGCCATGTGCTGATCAGCCTGTTCAGAGAGGGTAGTGGCTATCCTGACCTACCAGAAAAAGCCATACGTAAAGGAAGGGTGACCATAAAAGACAATAAAGCCTGGATCATTTTTACAGGTATTCCCGCAGGCAGCTACGCCGTATCGATCCTGCATGATGAAAACGATGACCAGAAAATGAATAAAAACGGCCTGGGTTTGCCAAAAGAAGGGTATGGTTTCTCCAATAATGTAATGGGGGCCTTTGGTCCGCCATCTTACAGCCGGGCCAGTTTCCAATTTAACAGCACCTCAATAGCTCAAATAACAATAAAAACAAGATACTGACCTGCTTTGTAAAGTGCAGACACAAAAAAAGCAGTTTCGGGAAAGAAACTGCTTTTTTAATAGGTTAACGATCTTAGAATTGCTCCAGCATTGAAAACATGAAGTTTCCTTCGATTCTTGCGTTCTCATCACTATCACTTCCGTGAATTGCATTTTCGCCAACAGACGCAGCATATAATTTACGGATGGTTCCTTCTTCAGCATTGGCCGGGTTGGTAGCACCGATCAGTTTACGGAAATCTTCCACTGCATTATCCTTTTCCAGTATAGCAGCGATGATAGGCCCCTGGCACATAAACTCTACCAGTTCTCCAAAGAAAGGCCTTTCCCGATGAATGGCATAAAACTCACCGGCCTTCTCAGGGGTTAGTTTTGTCATCTTCAAAGCTTTGATATTATAACCTTCCTGTAAAATGCGGTCAAGAATAGCACCGGCATGCCCGTTTTTGAACGCATCCGGTTTGATCATGGTGAATGTACGATTGCTCATAGTTACGTGTATTTGTTTTTCGGCCGCAAAGGTAACGGAAAGTTCCAAAGATTAGATGTCTTATAATTCAAGAGGAAGAATAAAGTGGCTGTTTGCAATAACTTTTAGCCGCTGGAATGGCAAACCCGATGAAACGTCAGAAACACTATCTTCGCAGCCGTTT
>CALSAT010000129.1:0-9302 GCA_943372905.1 Bacteroides fragilis
CGGGCACAACGCCATTAACAGGATTGATCGAGGGAACCTGGGCACGGACACAGATCGAAAGGGCCAGGAAGATAGCCAGCAAAGAAAGGGTAATCCTTCTTCTCATAAGCTTGAGTTTTATGGTTAAATAATGAAAGGGGTGAAGAGAAAAAGTGCTTTGCAAAAAGGCATACACCGATTAATCAAATTAGCGATAAGTACAGGTATCCCAAAATATATTTATGTACCTATCGCAAAAAAAGAAGGCCCGGAGGCCTTCTTATGTAAATAGAAAATAAGATGATCAATTATTCTGTCTTAGTGCTGCCAGGGTCTGTTGATGTCTTTTTATTCTCAACAGGTTTTGGCATTTCATCCAGGCTACCGCCTTTTGTAGCAGGAGCTGCTTTTTCAGATTTAACAGCAGGAACATCTTCAGTGCTTCCGCCTTTTTCAGCCGCTTTAGCAGCAGCAGGAGGAACGATGGGTCCCTGGTCGAGGCTTCCACCTTTTTCAGCAGCTTTGTTAGCAGCAGGAGGAACGATTGCACCCTGATCGAGGCTTCCACCTGTTGTGGCAGGAGCAGGCTTTTTGACTTCCTTGGGAGAATAATTAAGAGAAGACTGAACTGGTTCAGGAGTATAACCAATTCTCCTGGATTCAGGCTGGTTGAACAATTCGGGGTTCAGGTACATGCCTTTGTCTTTTGCCTCTTTATCCACCACATTTGGAATGCGGTATTTATTAGCCCAGGGATCCTGGCGAACACCGGTTACCTGCCAGCTAACTTTTACATTAGGTTGGCTGGTGGCTATTTCAAAACTATTACCGTTTACTTCTTTGCTGATGATAGCCTGTGCAAAAGAACCTATAACGGTTAACTGGTAACGGAAATCCTTATTCAGTGAATTGAAATAATCAGGAAGCTGAACAGTCATTTTTCCGGATGCATCGGTAGTGATGTTGCCGTTATAAATGTTCATCATTTCAGGGCTTTCCACAAAGCTGTGAACAAGGTACTTGTTGTCCGGATCCATCGGGTAGTCTATCTTAAACGCACCACCACCTTTTGATAAAGTACCGGTAACATGCAAGTCCGTACCGATCACCACTCTACCTGTTGTATTTTCAATCCTCAACCTTTCACCGCCACCACCGAGCTCAAAGATCTGGTAGTCATCAGTGCCGGGATTGTTTCTTGTATTCCACTGGTTAACGCCGGCTTTCTGGAAACGAAGAGCTGCATCACCACTTTGTCCATCGATATCAACAACAGAGAAGGACGAAGAAGAGCGGCTGCGGATACCGGTAGAACCACCGTGCAATACATCCAATTTATACGTTGGGTTGGTAGTTTCACCGATACCTACGTTACCAGTTGCGTCCTGGATAACGAAGCGGCTGCCGCCACCACCGAGTTCAAAGATCTCATAGTAATCATCAGCAGGACGGTTACGGGTGTTCCACTGGTTTACGCCGGCTTTGGCAAAACGCAAAGCCGCATCACCACTTTGTGCATCAATATCCACTACAGAGAAAGATGAAGCAGAACGGCTGCGGATACCGGTAGAACCACCATGTAATACATCTAATTTATATGTTGGGTTAACAGTCTCTCCGATACCTACGTTACCAGTAGCATCCTGGATAACCAAACGGCTGCCGCCGCCACCCAATTCAAAGATTTCATAATAATCATCAGCAGGACGGTTGCGGGTGTTCCACTGATTTACGCCAGCTTTGGCAAAACGAAGAGCTGCATCACCAGAAGCGGCATCAATATCCACTACAGAGAAAGAGCCAGAAGAACGGCTGCGGATACCAGTAGAACCACCGTGCAATACATCTAATTTATAAGTTGGGTTAGCAGTTTCGCCAATACCTACGTTACCGGTAGCATCCTGGATAACCAAACGGCTGCCGCCACCACCAAGTTCAAAGATTTCATAATAATCATCAGCAGGACGGTTGCGGGTATTCCACTGGTTAACGCCGGCTTTTGCAAAACGAAGGGCCGCATCACCACTGGCAGCATCTATATCCACTACAGAAAAACTGGAAGAGGATTGAGAAAGGATACCTGTAGAACCGCCGTGTAATACATGTAATTTATATGTTGGGTTGGTAGTTTCGCCGATACCTACGTTACCTGTTGCATCCTGGATAACAACGCGGCTTCCGCCACCACCTAATTCGAATATCTCTAAATAATCATCAGCAGGACGGTTGCGAATATTCCACTGGTTTACACCTGCTTTTGCAAAACGAAGGGCAGCATCACCTGAAGCAGCATCAATATCCACTACAGAGAATGAACCGGAAGAACGGCTGCGGATACCGGTAGAACCACCGTGCAGCACATCTAATTTATAAGTCGGGTTGGCAGTTTCGCCAATACCTACGTTACCAGTTGCATCCTGGATAACCATACGGCTTCCGCCACCACCGAGTTCAAAGATCTCGAGGTAGTTATCACCCGGACGATTACGGAAGTTCCACTGGTTCACGCCATTGTTGGCCAAACGAATGGCTGCATCGCCGCTGGCGGCATTGATATCTAATACTGAGAAACCAGCTGTAGAGTTAATGCCGATACCAGTTGAACCACCATGATTCACTGTGAAACGGTGGGTAGGAGTGAGAGTACCAAGACCCATGCTGGTACCATCATCAAACAATAAAGAGTTACCAAGGTTGGTACCATTGGGAGTCCATTTTGGAACAAAGTTTAATGTACCACTGCCAGTTACCACACCAGCAGCAGAAGGATCTACCCAGGTAGCATTACCAGCAGCATCACTTCTTAAAATCCTGTTCAACGCTTCGCCGATGCCCGTTAACTGAACACCACCCGCTGTCTGCAATGCACGGGGAGTACCGTTTGAGCTGGCAACACGCAAGCCAAAGCCTGTACCAGCCACGTTGATATCAACGGCATTGGCAGTACTGGCTGCATTTGTTGCATTAAATAAACCGGCGCGGCCAAGACCAGCCTGGTTACTTTGTAAGTTGTTGGCAGTATTGGCAGCATTAGTTTGCTGAAACAGACCTGCACCATTAGTACCGCTGCTGATACCACGAATGGCCCAGCTGGCACCTGTACCTGCGGTAGTGGCACGTAAGGCATCTGCTGTACTGGCAGCATTGGTTACTTCAAACAAACCACCATTGCCGGTGGAGCTTGTTCCATATACACCTGTACTGCTTGTAGAAGTACCCCACACACCGACACCTGTACCAGATGCACCGTTTACACCGATACCAGAAGGTGTGATACCGTATACACCCCAGCCGCTGCCGGCCTGTGAGCCGTATACACCAATACCCAAACCGCTGGTACCATTGTTAATACCACGTACACCCGCTGAAAAACCACCGGGTGTGGTGGACGTAACAGTACCTATGATCGCATTAGCGTTTCCTGCGGTTGAATTGGTCAGACCTTCCAGGGCAGTACTGCCTGCTCCTGTACCGGAGTTAGTTACTTTGAATAAAGTACCGGCATCTGCCTGTGTTTTATTAAAAGGCAGAACCAGGTCGCCAGCCAGCGTGGCAAATAATGAATACGGTACACTCGCCAGTTGGGCGGTACCGATATTAATGAAACTCGTTCCACCGGCAGGGTCTATTTCCACCTGGATGAACTTGGTGCCTACGCCCCAGTTCACACCGGCTACAGTTCCTGTTACGTTTTGTGCACCTGCACTTCCCACCTGGGCATTGAACAATCCAAATGGATTGGTCACCACTCCACGGCTTTCCTGGTAAACAACAGGACCCGCCGCTGATCCATCACGGATCGTCAGCCGCAGGCTTATACTTTGATTCTTCAACACATTGCCCACACTGTTGCGGGCCACGCCCTGGTAATTAAATATACCAGGTGCCTGGCTGAAGCCAACTATGCTCAGCAGCAGTAAGGCAGTTAATAATGATAATACTTTTTTCATCTTAGAAGTTTTATTGGTTATTTATGGCTTTTATTTCTCATTCAGTTTGAGCACTTTCAACCCGCTGTGGCGGATCACTTCCAGCCCGTCGCCGGGACGGTTCGTGTCCGGCTTCAGATCGGCCACCACGAAGTACACTCCGTTGGGATAACGGCTGATGTCAAACATCTCGATACGGCAACAGCCATCGTAGTGATAGCTCCGCGTCTCCAGTACCTGCCCCATAGAATTCACCAGTTGCAGGCTCATAAAGCCCGGTGTCTTTACGAAAAAGTCCACCTCGAACTTGCCGGATGTGGGGTTAGGAAATAGTTTGTAATCACCATCTTCAAACAATACCGTGTAGGGTGAATTGTGGATGATGTCGGTACAGGGCTGAAGCACACCCTGGGTCACCAGGATGGAACTATCCGCCGGCGCAAACGCCTGCACCAGCACCAGCTCCCCGAATGCCCATTCATAACGGTAATACGACAACGCATTGTCATAAGTGCCTCCGGCTGCATTCAGCACAGCGGGCACAACGCCATTAACAGGATTGATCGAGGGAACCTGGGCACGGACACAGATCGAAAGGGCCAGGAAGATAGCCAGCAAAGAAAGGGTAATCCTTCTTCTCATAAGCTTGAGTTTTATGGTTAAATAATGAAAGGGACGGCCAAATGGCTGTTATTAGGATAATGGTGCTAACTAAAGAGAGGAATTAACCAGAAATGGTGATCTTAACAGGTGGCTAAGGTAAAGAGAAGATTTGTTATGCCCAACAATATTTTCCACTTTTCCTGCGGTTTTCTGCAGCCCATGACAAATCAAAAATGCTTCTTATTTACGACAGTTCATTTCACCAAGATACTAACTACCCGATATAGCCTGTTTTTAGAAAACACATGATATCCTGTGCAAATGTATCGCTAAGAAAGTTACAAGGCAATACCACAAAGAGGGGATTAATAATACCACAAAGTGGTTACTGGGGAAAGGCCATTTTGTAATCTACATTCACTTTGCCCCTGGAAATGTCATTCAGTTTACCCTTCATTAGTTTTCTTTTCAACGGGGAAATATGATCTATGAAGAGCTTACCCTCAATATGATCATACTCATGCAGAATGACCCTGGCCGACAGACCGATAAAAGTTTGTGTGTGTGGTTGGAAGTTTTCATCCAGGTAGTTCAATGTAACGGATTCCTGCCGGTAAACATCCTCCCTGATTTTAGGGATACTGAGGCAGCCTTCATTGTAGGGCCATTCATCGCCTTCGAGCACGGCAATATGTGCATTGATGAATACTGCTTTTATCCCCTCATCACCGGGATGATCAGCTTTTTCCTCCTCGTTCATGTTCCGGAACATTTGCTGTGAATCAACTACAAAAAGACGGATATCTTTATTCACCTGCGGAGCGGCCAGCCCTACCCCATTGCTTGCGTACATGGTTTCCCACATATCATCAATAAGTTTAGCTAATCCCGGATAATCAGGTGAAATATCTGCGGCTACTTTTCGAAGTACCGGATGACCATATGCTATAATAGGTAAAATCAAGTTTAAGTGTTTATTAGTTAACCGTTCAGGCTGCCTGCAAATTTATTCTATAATTACCATATTAGCTTATGAACCTGCCAACTTTTCAACTAACCGACCGTAAATATTCCTGCAGCATGATAGTGGCAGCTATCTCATCCACCAGCGCCTTATTGCGGCGGTCTTTCTTTTTCATACCCATTTCCAGCATGGCATCTTTGGCCATCTTGGAGGTATAACGTTCATCCACTTTTTTAACGGGCATAGCGGGAAAATTCTTTTCCAGGTCTTTGATACATTTCTCCACGAGCGGGGTACCGTGGGTAGCTGAATCATCCCAATTGGTGGGCCATCCAATAATGATCAACTCCACCTGCTCCCGGGAAAAATAATCTTTCAGGAAAGGGATCAATGTCTTCGACTCCACTGTGGTAAGTCCTGTGGCAATGATCTGCAACGGATCGGTAACGGCAATGCCTGTTCTTTTGAGGCCGTAGTCTATAGAGAGTATCCTTGACATTTTGAAGTACGATATAAGAAGCAGGAATCCGAAGACCTATATCTGAGATCGCTTTATTTGGTTTAATTATTTTAATTAATGAACATGTCTGCAATGACAAAGATGGCGAAAACAACCGAGGCGATGCCATTAGCGGTCATAAAAGCAAGGTTCACTCTTTTCAGGTCCTGGGGCTTTACGATGGAGTGCTGATACACCAGCATGAATACAAATACGGCAGTCCCGATCCAGTATAACCAGCCAAAGTTCCCATACCAGCCTGCAAAACCGACCGCAGCAGCACTTATTATATGCAAGAATTCTGATACCCGGAGTGCTTTCGCCTTACCCAGCCAGACGGGAATGGAATAGAGCTGCTGGGACCTGTCAAACTCCTCATCCTGTAATGCATAAATAATATCAAAGCCACTGACCCAGAAAAGAACGGTGAGTGAAAAGAGAACAGGTAAAAGAGAAAAATGTCCTGTGACGGCCAGGTATGCTCCTATTGGAGCCAGAGATAATCCCAATCCCAATATCAGGTGACAGAGCGGTGTAAATCGCTTCGTATAGCTATAGCCCAAGACTACTGCCAATGCCACCGGAGATAAATAAAAGCAAAGCCGGTTGATAAAAAAAGTACAGGCGATAAACAACAGGCAATTGACAATAGTGAAGAGCAGGGCATTCCGGGCTGAAATAACGCCCGCTGGAATTTCCCTGATAGCTGTTCTGGGGTTCTTAGCATCATACTGCCTGTCCAGGTACCGGTTGAATGCCATGGCGGCGCTGCGGGCAAAGACCATACAACCGATGACGAGTAAGAAATTGATCACAAAAGGTTTCAATGTTTGCCAATCCATATTTGCGAAAGAAAAAGCATCTTCTTTATCCCATCCCCAACTCACCGTTTTATTCAAATTCCACTGGCCCACACCATATTCAATAGTAACAGGATAAAATAAGGCAAGGGAAAATCCGATCAATGCAAAAGGCATTGCAAAAATGGTATGAGAAAACTTTATAAGAGAGAGATAACTTTTTACTTTCGACATGCTGCTAAGATTAAATGACTATGCGGTCAACGTCTCCCTTTTATTGGAAAAAGGATCTATTCTTGTTCTTACCAACTCCCACAGCACCACTCCTGCCGCCGTTGCAATATTCAGGGAATGCTTCATGCCCAACTGTGGTATTTCTATACAGCCATCGCAAAGGGCAATGGTGGACTGCTCCACTCCCGTTACTTCATTTCCAAACACAACAGCGATTTTTTCTTCTGGTTCAAAGCCAATGGCATTTAATTTATAACTGCCTTCCGCCTGCTCGGCCGCATAAATATTAAATCCACCGGCCCGCAGGTCTTCTATTGCCTCCGCAGTGGTCTTAAAATATTTCCAGTCCACCGTTTCCTCAGCGCCGAGTGCCGTTTTCTTTATTTCTTTATGAGGAGGTTTGGCAGAATAGCCAATAATATAAATGGATTGCACCAGGAAGGCGTCCGAAGTACGGAACACACTGCCCACATTATAAGCGCTGCGGATGTTTTCCAGCACCATTACCACCGGTATCTTCTCTGCCTGTTTAAACTCCGGCACCGATTTTCGGCTCAGTTCTTCCATGCTTAGTTTTCGCATGGCGCAAATTTAGGTATTAGTTGACATGATAACAGGTTGAAAAGGTCTTCAAGATCAAGACCTTTTCAACCTGTTCACTTTTAAACCATCCAGATTTTCTTTACTTCAGATTCACTATCTTTTTATCCTTAGGATACTTTACACTATAGCTAAACCTCACTTTTTTGCTCTCGCCCGGCTTCAGTTCCAGCTTCCATGTCAGCACACCAGTTTCAGTGTTTACCATCGCCTCGCTGCCGTCTTCCAGTGTCACTATCACTTCTTTGATGTTGCTCAGCGGAAACTGATCTTTCAACAGCAGGTTCACATCCGTTACTTTATTATTCTTCACCAATATTTCATAGGTAAACAACTGCTTGCTTTCTTTACCGCTTGTTTTCAGGCTGCTCAGTTCTTTTATCAGCGAACGTTTCACTGCTACCCGCTTATCACGGCCCAGTGAAAGATTCAGGGTGTCAGCCGTAGTATTCGGGTCGATCACTGATTTGCCGATATAGGTATCATCCATTATAATGTTTGCATCGCCGGGCAGCAGGTCCAGGTTTTGCCAATCGGGTACTTCTGCCAGCAGGTAAGCCTCTTTATCCATTCTTGGTACGGCATAGTTTTTCAACGTACAGGTTATTTCCTGGTCTTTTATAGTGACGCTGTTTAACTGGCCATCGCTGGCAATATCATAGGGCAGGTCAATTTCATAATTGGTATTGAGCTGACCTTCATTCAGGGTAGTGTATTGCTGCAGGGTGCTGGGGTCGATCGTCTTTTCATCAATTACAGATTTAGTTTTGTATTGTCCGTTTCCAGTTACAACCACTTCCTCTGCCAAATTTTTATCATCAAAAGATTGTATGATATTCCGCTGTGCATTACCGGCAGCGGCCCTGCGTTGCAGATCGGTGTAGATACCGGGCACATACAATTGCAGGTACCAGGGGGTAAGTACCGGAGCTGTTACGCCAAAGTTGGGCGTACCGGTACTTAAGGTCAGCTTGGTTTTCTTCCAGTCGAGGCCGGTGGTTTGTGTCAATGATGCTTTATACACCATTTTCACTTTATTGGTTTTGGAATTCACCCGCACATCATACATGGCTGTCCAGCCGGCATTGGCCGTATAGTAAGAAAGGTTCACAGGTATCTCTGCCACCCGCTTGCACATTACCTGTAAAAACACCTGCCCATAGGGCCTTTGCTTGATGGGTGTTACAGCGGTAATGGCGGCTATACGCTTCCTGATCTCAGCGATCTTCAGATTTTGAGAATTGATTGTTTGTTTATGATTATAAATACTGGTTTTCGATTTTTCTATTTTGGCATTATAGTATTCCAGCAGCTTGAGTACTTCCTCGCTGGTCACTGTTTTATTACCACTGGTGTTGATGGTGGTTTCAATCAGCAAACCCGTCTTTATTAAAATTTCCTGGTCTATCACTATCAGGTTGTCAATGCGGCCTATATCCTTTTGCAGCAGTAAAATGCTGTCTTCCATCCTTTCCACTTCTCTCGTTTTAGCTATGGGGGGTACGGTGGGATAAAATACAGCGTAGCGTTGAGAAAGCAGGGCCACATCTTCAGGCACACTTATTTGCAAACTATTAACATCCACACTGGTGCTTAACTGGCTGATGACGATGATCCTGGTATTAGCATCCACTTTGGCTTTGGACTCGTGGGTCAGTTCGGCTCCATAGCCGAAATAGACGGTGGCATTATTG
>CALSAT010000130.1:0-9209 GCA_943372905.1 Bacteroides fragilis
AAATAAGCAGTACCGTACCTTATTCAGGCAGGCTTATGGTCACGATGATATTGGTCCGGATGAAATGACCAATGCCATTGCGGTATTTGAAAAAACGATCACCAGCCAAAAAACGAAATTCGATGAGTTTGCAGCAGGCAACAGCAAAGCCCTTAATAATAGTGAGCTTAGAGGTCTGCACCTCTTTCGTACTAAAGCCCGGTGTATCAATTGCCATAACGGCCCCTTATTTTCTGATAACCAGTTTCACAACAGTGGTTTTTCCAGCGGCGATGCCGGTCATTATAATGTGACCCATAAAGAAGAGGATCAGGGAAAATTCAAAACTCCTTCCCTGCGGGATGTGACCAAAACCGGCCCCTGGATGCATGATGGGCAGTTCAACAGCCTGGAGCAGGTGATAAGCCGGTATAATATTGCCAAATTTCCACCCGGCACCGACCCCTTGCTCCGGAGCCTTGAGCTGACGGGTAAAGAAGAAAAGGACCTGCTCGCATTTCTGAAAGCTATTTCGGCCCCGCCGCTGGAATTTAAAAAGCCAGTGCTTCCAGAGTAGCCTGAAGAGGTCAGTAATTACCGGATGGCCCAATACCACCTGGAAAGCAGGAAACCAGCAGATAAAAGCAACCAAAATAGCCTTCCTCACTACTATTATGAGCCGAAAAGCTATCTTTGCTGTCCAAACACAAAACATCAAAAAAAAGATAATCATGAAAAAGTTATTCCTTACACTGGCTATCGCAGGTTTCGGTTTCCTTGCCAATGCACAACCACCTGAAGGTGAAGCCAAAGCCGGAGAGTTCTATGGCGAAAAAACAACTGTTGAAGGTGCCCTGAACATCAATGATGTGGTGGCCAAACTGGAAGGCGGCTCTTCCTTTGACGATGTAAAGATCAAAGCTAAAATAGTAGAGGTTTGCCCTAAAAAAGGATGCTGGTTGAAACTGGAACTGGCTGACGGTAAAACAGCTATGGTAAAAATGAAAGATTATGGTTTTTTCCTGCCGCTGGCGGCTAAAGGCAAAACTGTGGTAATAGATGGTGAAGTAAAAATGAAAACAACTTCTGTAGCAGAATTGAAACATTATGCAGAAGATGCCAAAAAATCAAAAGAAGAGATTGATGCTATTAAAGAGCCGCAGAAAGAAGTGAAAGTAATGGCAAAAGGAATTGTGATCGTAGAATAATATTTCCAACCATAATGAGAAAGGCCGTTCAGCAATGAGCGGCTTTTTTTATTGTCATAAGCTTGTTTTATGCGGTGACCAGCGGGTGGCGGAGAAATACAATCAGATTCTGGCTGACTTGTATGCATACACAGCATGAGCCTTATCCATTTTTTGTCATGGGCCTGTCTCTTTCCGTTTTGCGTAAACCGTTTTTCTGTTTCCGTAACCGGGGAGGGTTTATATACTTTCTCTTTGCATCTTTAAATAATCAACATGCTTAAGAGAATAGTGATAACAGGACTAATGACAGGTTTCATACTTTCAATGAACGCACAGGAAAACAAAAAAGTTTTTCATGATGACTCTATAAAACCCGTTCATAAATATTTACCCGATATAACGGTGGTGGGCCGCAACAGCCGGAGTGATTACCAGCAATTGCCCGAAGTAGTGGGAACTTCTATTTATGCCGGTAAAAAAAATGCTCTTATAGTACTTGATAATGTACAGGGCAATGTGGTGACCAATACCATGCGGCAGGTATTGGCCAAAGTACCGGGCATACATATCTGGGAAAGCGATCCCAGCGGAATTCAGATCGGTATTGCTGCAAGGGGTTTGAGTCCTAACCGTAGTTGGGAATTCAATATCCGTCAGAATGGATATGATATTGCTGCTGATCCATATGGTTATCCTGAAGCATATTACAATCCACAGTTGCAGGCGGTACAAAGAATAGAAGTGGTTCGGGGTCAGGGTTCCCTGCAATATGGTCCCCAGTTTGGGGGCCTCGTAAATTATATTTTACGTAATGGAAGCGGGATCAATAAGAAACTGGAGTTTGAAACGCAGCAAACCGTTGGCAGCAAGGCTTTGTTCAACAGTTATAATGCTATCGGCGGCAGATCAGGCAAGTGGCATTATTATTCTTTCTTCGATCACCGCAATGGCGATGGATGGAGAAAGAACAGCCGTTACTTTACTAATGCTGCTTTTGGTACTGTCACTTATTATTTTACTCCCAAACTTTCCTTAACTGCGGAAGTGATGCGTTCGCATATTCGCAGTCAGCAGGCAGGCGGTCTTACTGATGCACAGTTGAAAACAGATCCACAGCAAAGTTTCCGCAGCCGCAATTGGTTTGATATTACCTGGACAACACCCGCATTCGTCCTAAATTATAATTTGAGTGAGACAGCGAAATGGAATACAAAACTGTTTGCTACTATAGGCAATCGTAACAGTGTTGGCTTTCTGCAATCTATCACTACTAATGACAGCATCAATTCTGTAACAGGCACCTATAATAATCGTGTGGTGAATATTGACCAATACAGGAATTATGGAATGGAAAGCCGTATCATTACTGACTACTCATTGGGACGGATGAACAATACCCTTTCTGGCGGTATCCGTTTATACACGGGTACTACCTGGCGCCGGGCCGATGGTAAAGGAACTACCGGAACGGAGTATGATATAACTGTGATTGGCGATTATCCAAGAGATATAAAATTCCGTTCGGATAATGCGGCGGTGTTTGTAGAAAACATTTTTCGTATTACCAGTAAATTCCTAGTTGTTCCTGGTATCCGGTACGAATGGCTGGAAGGCGCTGCATCTGGCAGAAATGGATATACTTCAGGCGGATCAGCGATCATGTTGCAAAATATTACCCGAAGACGCAGTTTCTTACTGGCTGGCATAGGAGCTGAATATCATATCACCAAAACCACTGAATTATATGCTAATTTCTCACAGGCATACCGCCCTATCCAGTTTGCCAACCTGCAGGCGCCACCTACAACCGATGTGGTAGATAATGACCTGAAAGATTCCAAAGGATATAATATTGATCTCGGCTACCGGGGAAAAGTAAAAGATTATCTGCAGTTTGATATAAGCGGCTATTATTTACAATATAATAACCGGATAGGTACAGTAACAGTAGCCGGTACACCCTCTTACCGCCTTATAACAAATGTGGGCAACAGCAGCAGCAAAGGATTGGAATTATATGCGGAGTTCAATGCGTTCCGGGCTTTTTCTAAAAAGAAGCAGGCTGATATTATTGTATTTGGTTCTTATGGTTATACAGACGCTGTGTATAGCAGCAATCATAAAGACGCCGCCACCAAAGGGAAACGATTGGAGAATGCGCCGAAAAATATCTTCCGTGGTGGGTTAACAGCAGGGTATAAAAAAGTTATTATCACCACACAACTCAGTCATGTGGGGGAAGCTTTCAGCGATGCCAACAATACTGTGCTGCCTACAGCAAATGGTAATAATGGATTGATCCCTGCATATACGATACTTGATCTTACAGCGACAGTTAAGCTGCCCAAAGGCCTGAATATAAAAGCAGGAATAAACAATCTTACGGATGAGGTCTATTTCACCCGCCGTGCCGGAGGTTATCCCGGTCCGGGTGCATTGCCGGCAGATGGCAGGACTTTTTTTATCAGCTTCGGAGCCAGACTTTGATCACTGCAACTCCTTTTTTATGCGCAATGCTGTCCTGAAATGGCGGCATTGTTTTTTTGCAGTCGATAGCGGTTCTTGTTTTCCGTTAATCGCTTTCCCGTATTCGGGACAATAATAAAAAGTATTCAGCAGCACATTTTTATATCACCTGAGCCGCATAAGAATGCTGTATGACTTTTATCAGTAAATGAGATGATTTGTTCAACAAGCTGGTCACTCCTTTGTCAAACAATGTTTATGACATTCTTCCTGACAATTACATGATAAAAGAAATGAAATGTGAAACAATCTTTGCTCCCGAAATCAACATTATGAGAAAGATCTACTTTTTATTTACCATCGTTATTATAAGCAGTACAGTAGCAGCACAAAAAGTGTATATCCGTCCGCCGGAAGACACTACTAAAGCAAAAGAGTTAAGTGAAGTAGTGGTGACTGGTCAATACAAACCACAATCAGCTAAGAACTCCGTATACCAGGTACGGAGTATCTCTAAAGAAAGGATAATAAAGCAAGGCGCCACTAATCTGCAGGATGTACTGAAGAATGAATTGAATGTTCGTTTTTCGCAAGACCTGTCCACAGGCGGGTCGGCTATTTCGATGCTGGGCCTGAAAGGACAGAATGTGAAAATACTGATCGACGGATTACCTATGGTAGGCCGACAGGGTACTTCCAATGAAATTGATATCAACCAGGTAGATATTAATTCAATTGAGCGGATTGAAATTGTGGAAGGCCCCATGTCTGTTGTATATGGCGCTGATGCGCTGGCTGGTGTTATAAATATTATCACCAGGAAAAGTACCGCAGCTAAGTTTTCTGTGACTGCAAGATTGCATGAAGAAACGATTGGTAATGAATATGGAATAAAACAGGGTATCCATAATCAATATGCTGGTTTCACTTTCAGGCATAAGAACTGGGAAACGGGCGGCTCCTTCGGCCGTAATCTTTTTAGTGGATGGCAGGATACAGCCACTGGCCGTGAGCTGGTATGGCACCGGAAGGATCAGTTGCTGGCCAATGGATTCATTGGATATACAAAAGGCAAGTTCAGTATCCGTTACCGTATTGATGGAGTAGATGAGATCATCACTAATCCCGGTAATTATCAGCCATATGCTGATGCTAACTCCGGTGACACACTCGCCTATGACCAGGAATATCTTTCACAGCGGGTGATGCAGCAACTGCAGGCTTCTTATTTTGCAAACAATAAACTCAACTTCCAGGTACAGGCTTCTTACAGTAATTACAGCCGCCAGGTTTTTTCTACTACAGTAAACAAAGAGAATGGCGATATAAGACTTGATCCGGGTACCGGTAGGCAGGCACAAGTGGATTTTAGCGGATTTACCTTTCGGGGTACTGCTTACTATAAATTATCCGACATTGTTTCCTTTCAGCCGGGAGTGGACATTAACTTAGAAAGCGGTGAAGGCGAAAGGCTGGAGCTTGGTAACAATACAGTAAACGACTACGCTTTTTTTATTACCTCTGAAATAACACCGTCAAAAAAGATCAATATCCGGCCTGGGATCAGGGTGATTAAAAATACAGTGTACGATGCACCTCCGTTGATCCCTTCAATTAATACCAAGATCGTATTGACGAAAGATATGGACCTGCGTTTGTCTTATGCAAGAGGATTCCGTTCTCCTTCTTTACGAGAGTTATATTTTAATTTCTTTGATGCCAACCACCAGATCGTTGGCAACCCTGCACTGAAAGCAGAGACGTCCAATAGTTTTACCGGTTCAGTGAACTGGAAACCGGTCAGCCAGAAAACAACTTCTTTTGCCCTAACACTGAGCGGCTTTTATAATGATGTGAAGAACCTGATAGACTTTGCGCCTTCTGTTAGCGATCCCAATATTTATATCTACCTGAATATTGCTGAATATAAAACCCGTGGTGTGAACCTGACCGGTAACCTGCGCAACAAGAACTGGAATGTAGCTATCGGCAGCTCATTTACCGGATTTTATAATGATTATGCAGACGCTGATAAGACATTGCCAGAATTTCAATGGTCGGTGGAAGCCAATGCCAACCTGGGTTATAGTTTTCCAAAGATCGGGTTGGATATGAACCTGTTTTACAAATTCACAGGCAAGAGAATGAGTTATGTGCTGAGTGGAACAGATGTACTGCCATCAAGATTAAAGGGTTATCACCTGGCAGATCTTACGCTTAATAAAAAACTGGGCAAGCATTTTATCCTGAATACCGGTGTTCGCAACCTCTTTGATGTGGACCGTGTAAGCAGTACCGTAGTGGTAAGCGGTGTTCATACTTCCAATGGAGTGAGGAACATCGGATGCGGCCGTTCTTATTTTGCCGGATTGGCGTTTAATTGGGAAAAGAAATAAGTGGTAAGATCTCCGATAGATTTTAAAATGATAATTATAAAACTGACTGACATGTTTACAATGAATATTAAAAGAACAGCTCTCTTACTTCTGGCGGGTATAGTATTATTTGCCAGCTGCCGTAAGAAGGATGCAATGGAAGCGGACAACCTGGTGAATTTTGAAACCACTGCCCAGGGTATCACGGCTGCTGAAACAAGTATTACCATAAAGCTGTCGCTGACAAGGCCCGTAAATGCTGATGTACCCATTACCCTGAGTTTAACTGAGCAAGGGGTGCAATATGCAACTGATTATACCACTGTACCAGCTACGGTTGCCGGTAAGATGGAACTGACCATTCCTTCAGGCAGTAAAGAAACCAGCTTTACACTTAGTAAGGTAAATGGAGCGTTGTTTGATGGTGATGAAAAGCTGCTGTTTGATATTTACCGTTCCGGGTCTCCTGTTTTCATTGGGGTGCGCCAGCGGCTCTCCCTTGATTTTGCAGAACTGATCGCCACTGCTTCGGGTTTTACTATTAATGGCGGAGGTGTTTTGTATCCTAACAAAGTATTCATTGATCTGAGTGCTAACAGGGAAGCAGTGGTAAATCGTAGTGCCTGGGACCTGGGTTTTTATACCGGCGCTGATGATTACCGGGTAATATTAAACTCTTCTTCCGCTATGATGGCCAAACAGATCAATAAGACCGATCTGGCAACGGTAACTGCTGCTGATACAGCAGGATTTAGTGCTGAAGTAGCTTTCAGCCAGTTTGCGCCCACTACCATTTCATTGCCTTACATTGATTACCCAACGGGTGACCTTACCAGAACTGCTATTGCGGCGGTAAGTGCTGTGGCTACTGATAATAAAGTATATATAGTGAACCGTGGTTTTGGTCCCGGAAGCCCGGCACCTGCGAGGGGCTGGAAGAAGATCCGGGTACTCCGCAATGCATCTGGCGGTTACACTTTACAGCATGCAGATATATCAGCTACTGTTTTTTCTTCTATAGAGATCGCAAAAGATGATGCGTATTTCTTCAAGTATATTTCTTTTGAAACGGGTGCTGTGAATGCAGAGCCCCAGAAGAAGAAATGGGATTTTGCATGGACATATTTTTCTAACATTACCAATTTCGGCAGTGGCGAAGTGCCTTACCTGTTTCAGGATGTGGTGTTAATAAACCGGAACGTACAGGTGGCGAAAGTGATGACAGCCACAAAGGCCTTTGCTGATTTCAGTGAAACAGATATTCCTGCACAGAATTTCCTGAGTACACAGAATGCCATTGCTGCCGACTGGCGCAGCGGTGGTGGCCCCAGCTCCGGACCAGCTGTAAGAACAGACCGCTATTATATCATCAGGGATGGAGATAATAATTATTATAAAATCCGTTTTACGGCTCTTACCAATAATGGTGAAAGAGGCTATCCTGCCTTCGAAGCTATTTGGCTAAAGAAGGGTTGATGAAGAAAATATAAGTCCCTAAAGGGAAAGGTTGGTGAGTCCGGAAGACACTTCTGTAATGGATGCAGTCCTCCGGACTTTTTATTAGAGGATCTGACAGGTTACAATGCCGTTCGGACAAGGGCGGAGATGGTTCGGACATGGGCGGAAGTCGTTCCGACACGGGCGGAGGTCGTTCGGACAAGGGCGGAAGTCGTTCGGACACGGGCGGAAGTCGTTCGGACATGGGCGGAGGTCGTTCGGACATGGGCGGAGATCGTTCGGACATGGGCGGAAGTCGTTCGGACACGGGCGGAAGTCGTTCGGACACGGGCGGAAGTCGTTCGGACATGGGCGGAGATGGTTCGGACACGGGTGGAAAATTGATTTATATCATTGATAATGAATAATTTGTGGAGAATTAACGGGTATTTGCAAATAAATCAGTGCCTGAAACTGGTCAACACCCCAAAACAGGTTGCCGAAGGCTATTTCCTGTATTCCTGCACATGGGTTGCTAACCGCTGTTAACTTCTGGCATCAATAACGTAACTTCGCCACCATTTTTAAATGGCTATGAGTGCTAAATACAGAGAATTTACCGGGTTAAATCTACCTGCATTTGAGGCAGAAATATTGGCCAAATGGACTGAAAAACAGGCCTTTGAGAAAAGTGTCTCCCTGCGGGAAGGTGCCACACCGTTTGTATTTTATGAAGGTCCGCCCAGCGCCAACGGCCTGCCGGGCATTCACCATGTTATTTCCCGGACGCTGAAGGATATGGTGTGCCGCTACAAGACCATGAAAGGCTTCCAGGTAAAACGCAAAGGCGGCTGGGATACCCACGGCCTGCCCATCGAACTCGGTGTGGAAAAAGAACTCGGCATCACCAAAGAAGATATTGGGAAAAAGATATCGGTAGAGGATTACAACAAAAAATGCCGGGAAGCAGTATTACGCTATAAGGACCTGTGGGACGATATTACCCGCAAGATGGGCTATTGGGTGGACCTGAACGACCCTTATATCACTTTTAAGAATGAATATATTGAAACACTCTGGTGGATACTGAGTGAGTTGTATAAAAAAGGATTGCTGTACGAGAGTGTAAGCATCCAGCCTTATTCGCCAGCAGCAGGTACGGGATTGAGTTCGCATGAACTGAACCAGCCGGGAACGTATAAGGATGTGAAGGATACGAGTGCGGTGGCGATGTTTAAGGCCTCCCCAAACCCCTCCGCAGGAGGGGCTTACGAAAACCCTGCGTTGAATAAAATATTCTCTTTGGTGTCGGAGTCGTTGGCTCCCTCTCCTTCAGAGAGGGCGGGGGGAGAGGTCTTCTTCCTCGCCTGGACCACTACTCCCTGGACATTGCCTTCCAACCTTGGATTGACAGTTGGAGCTAATATTGATTATGTGCTGGTAAAAACAGTCAATCCGTATTTACACAACGAAATAAATATCGTTTTAGCAAAAGCGTTACTCGGTAAATATTTCAAACCTGAACAGGAGAATGCGGATTTTGCTGATTATAAAAATGACGGCAAGAATCTTCCTTATAAAATCTTAGCCGAATTCAAAGGTTCTGACCTCGAAGGCTGTGAATACGAACAGCTACTTCCATTTGAAGCCAATTCTTTAAAAGTAATTGAAGAGATAACTCCGGGTGCCAAACCATTCAGGGTAATGGTGGACAGCTTTGTTACTACCGAAGATGGTACCGGTATCGTTCATACCGCCCCGG